>NZ_JBHFCS010000006.1:0-285954 GCF_044143025.1 Pseudomonas sp. TR47
GAGGCTCGCCTGCGCCTTAATAATATCGCCCAAACACGGGCCAAGATCAGGAGATGGCCAGGCTTGATCATCTACCACTGCCTCTAATAGCCGCAACGCATCGGCCGGGTAGGCAGTGCAATGCCCTGACTCTCGCAGACGATGTACGGCATAATGCATATGCTCCGTAGGAACTAGCCAGTCGTAGACAGCATTCAAAGCAGCGGGAAACTCTGTCCCAGCTGCAATGGTCATCCGTATCAACGACTCAGCGATGATGGGTGTCACCAGATCTTTAGATTTTGGCCAGACATGCTGCCAGAAGGGCAGGATTCGATTTTGCCAATACTCCTCTCGCTGCTCCCCTGCTCCCTCCAGAGCTTGCGACAGAGACTGAGCAGACTCCTGTAACGCCTTTAAAGGAAACGTTGCGAAAGCGAGACGAAACTCCTCAGAGCTATAGCCTTCAAGGGGACCTAATGCTGCATAGGTGAAAAACGCAGCGAACTGCTCATCATGCCCCCCTAAGTCTACATAATGGCTAGCGGTATTGAGGAAATCAGCCTTGAAAGCTAAAAGAAGCGGGCGGTATAAACGAGGTGACCAAAGGAAGCCCTCCCACGCCCATCTAGCTTCTGCTGGATTGTTAGCCCAACTGAAAAGTGGAAGCAGATTAGCTCTAGTCCACGCCTCATCAACTCTGAACAGAGAGATGAGTCTCGACGCAAGCAAAACTCTACCATGACGGTATCTGTCCACTCGTGTGTCGCATAACTCCGTGAAGAGGTGACTGATTTCCTCTGGAAGTCGATCATCATCGCTAAGCTCGGTTCTCTGCCAGATATTCAGAAGAGCTAGGGTTACGTGACCAATCGGATGATTGATGGCTTCAGTAACCGGCTGATTGATGGGCTCACCATTGCTAGTTATGCCCGTATCCGTATCAAGAGGCAGCCCCATCACTCTGCGGCAGATCCTCAAAAACACGGCTAGACCTTCAAAGCTCGACTTAGAGACCTCATCAAGCCAGCGAGTGACATCGTAAATTACTTGGGAAAGAACCTCGTCCGGCATCGCTTCAATCCATGGAGCAACATAACGCCACGACTTTCGGGAAACACCTGACTCGCTCCAAGCCTGGAGAGCCTCCTTCCAACGCCTCACCAGCCACTGCCCCTCCTTCGCTAAGTCTGCCAACGCATGCAGGCTGTTGAGAAGATGTTTTTTACAGACGTCCCTCCAGGTGTCTTCGTCAAAATACTCATTTTCGGCCGGGGGATTTCGGAGCCATTCAACAAGTGCTTCTCGCTTGTGAGGTGCCAGCCTGATGACCCGCTCATCCTGGTAATCTGGGTCTCCGGTCCCACTCATCCAATGAGAAAATTCATCGCTCTCGTTCTGCGCCAATCGGAGAAGCGGGTAGGCAGCAGACAGCTCATCAAACCTTTGCTGAGCATGAGGGCCGAGGATAAGTCCCCCCAACCGAAGCTTCGCGAAGGCTCTCCAGATGGCCTGGTCTACACGCTGTTGATAGCGATCATCCGTGATGTCATCAGCATAATTATCTCTCGGAGGCCCAACCAGAATCGCCGCCTCCAGCATTTCTTGAGCCGCAAGCGGCAGCCTCTGCCCTTGCAGCACAAGTAGGCGGTAAAGCTCTCGCTTAGTGGAGATTGACCACAACCAACGGCTATTTTCTACTAGCAGCCATTCAACCCACTCCTCTGCGGGTATAGCGCCATCTTGACTCGCCGCAAAGAACGCCAGGCGCTTGAAGGTAGGATACGGATTCTCAAACCAACCGCGCGCGATCTTCGCGGCAGCATCGGGATGCTGTCTGAAATTTGCCATCCACGAATCGCGGACTAGCTCAATGAGCACGACCCACTCGCGGAAGCCGCGGTTCTGCCAGTGATGGCTAACCGAAGGCAGATCCCAGAATGATCGATCCTCAAAGGCGTCAGCACTACCTAATTCTTGCAAAAGATCCAATGCATCACGGAGCAGTGTTTGGAAGTCCTCTAGGAGCAACGGCAACGCCGACGTCCACATTTCATGAGACGACTCGGAGAGCGTGGATCTGACGTGGTCGGAGCTTAAGACCAACTCCCAGTTCACCAGATGCCGTAGATGAGTTGGTGAAATATCCACATCGTCCGACAATCGAAATGGCTTGGATATGGAAACCACAGGTGAAAGCAGCATACGTAGCTGTAGCCGCAGACTCGCGGTTAGGCCGTCTCGCTTCAGTCGCTCGGCCCAGCTGTAAAGATCCATCTCTCTCCACGGCGACTTGATACGCTCAGCCAGGAACAGCCCCCAGAGCTTGCGCATGAGAGGCCCTGGGATCGCCTTAGGTGAGCTTTTTCGGAGCGCATCCAGCTCGCTGGTTTTTCCCTCATTCTGAAGCTTGGCAGTAAGCCCCAACTGCTCCTGAATAAGAAACTCAAGGCGCTCGTGGACGCATCCACCCCGAGCAGTGAGCCAAAGCAAAAGATCAGGATCGTCGAGATGGCGCACAAGCCAACGAGCTATCTGGAACATCACATCATCCCAATAACCCGTGCGCCCGGCGACAAGCGTCATCGGAGCTGCCAAGTGATAAGGCGTGGGCCTCTGAACCAGACTGAAGCTGAGCTTTTTGTCAGTTTCCGCCTGGGCAGGAATCCCAAAGCGTCCGAGATCTGAGTGGCAGTAGCGCGGATCACTGAATGCGTCCAACAGCCACTCCAAGGACGGGGCGGGACTGAAATCCGCAAACCGGCGCGCGGGTAGCCCTGAACTATCAGAGAGCGCCCATAGCATACGCCCCACGAAATCATCTTGCCGCGTGCTAGCTGAGGGCTTGGAGAGAGCATGATTAGTCACTATCCGCTCCTTACCAGTAGTCCCATCCCTGTAAGTCTCAGACCAGGCTTTCAGGGTCTGATGCAAACCTCTATGCGGATTAGCCCCCGATTGGGTGTGATACAAAATGGGAGCTACGCCCTTTGCCTTCCACTCAGCAGTTTTTTGGCTCTCCTCCCCAGGATTACAGGAGCCGAAAGCCCATGCTTGAGGAGTTATTTCGCCAAGCATCCTGTCAGCTGCCAGCGCGTCCATCATGTAGCGTAGAACCGGGTCACTGACGCTATACCCGACGAAGCAAACCACGTAGTTGCGGAATAGCTCACTCACAAATCGGGCAGCCCAACGCTCGGTCAGGTATGCAAGGCCGAAGTCACCACTCGTGATGACGAGTCGATTGAGTTCATAGACAGTGGGCTTATTCGGCAGCAAACCGTGCAGATAAACCACCCCGTCCCAGCGACTATTTTTAGGAAGTGGAAGCATCGGGGCGGAGTAAGAATTGAACTGCTGCTTTGTGCGCCGACCTGCGGCATCGAATACGCGGTCAAAATTTGTTGTGACGAGACGCAACGCTCCGGTCCGGCTCCTCCCCAAACTCAGCAATGCTGCGTGCGTGTCCGTTGCACCTTTGAGCCGAAGATTGGGCTTTAGTGCCCGTGCCAACGCCTCTCGAACAGCAGTCCGCCCGTTCGGCAGGCGCCGCTCAAGGAGATCTAGCGTGGCATCGTATTGATAGTAATCGAAGGCTTTCCGCTCTGCGCTATCGAAAGTGGTCAGCGCCTCTTTGTAGATGAGCTGTACCAAGCCTTTGAAATCCAGCAGCCCAGCTGGGTAAGAAATACCTGCTCCGCAGAAGAAAACCACCTTGCCCTCTTCGTGGGCTTGGAGCAGTTCATCTGGGACATCCGGACCGTTCGTTACAAATTGCATCCCTGCGCCACCTCATGCTTGATGGCGACAAGCCATCTATCGCTTGGCTATTTAGCACGGGTGGCTCGTTTTTACCATCGACACCCAAAGACAGCACCGCTCAGGACAGCAGCGTATCTCAACCTCACTTGACGATTAGGCAAAACGTTGCGGTATGCACGCGATTAAACTGGTGAGGTATTTCCAGCGAACATAAGCACAGGACATTCCTAGATTATCCGGACATCGAATATTTCCGGGCGATGATCTAAGATCTCTCCTCCCTATCCTTTCGATCCATAAACCTCTTGCGAGCATGCTGATCCAGAACCGCTATGCTAGACGGCCCAATGTACTCCTCCAATTCGTGGCATTTCTCAATGAGTGCTAGTTGGAGATTCAGAACTTTTGAATGTGCAATATCCCTCTCAGCAGCCAATTCCGTACATCGCGCCCGTAAAGCGTTATTCTCAGCTCTGGCAGCTGTAAGCTGAGCGGTAAGCGAACGGTCAGAACGCTTTACAGTCGGGCTAGGTGAGCTATTGTACTCCTCAACTTCAGCTATGAATGTAGGGTAACGTGATTTCTTCAGCGCTGACGGATCTTTCCCTGCCTCTCGCGCGATATTGGCCAGCGTCAACTTAGCATGTTTACTTATTCGAATAGGCTTCCCTTCAATGATACGCTTAAATGCTTTACGGTATTCTTCCTCAGCGCTATCTTTCACAAAAGCTCCTTTAAACCTAAGACATACGAGGTATGTGGCGGACAGGCAAGGCAACTCAGTTGCGAAGACTACCCATCAGCTTCCAACTGGCAATTAAACCAGCACCACATTGATCAGTTTTTGTGTAAACTCATATTGAACCCTAAGCGCATCTTTGCGAGGGCTGTCCTCCTTAGTAGAATCAAGCTGGGACTTTAATCGATCATCAACCTTTTTTATGAGAGGCAAATTATCTTTGCAGGCAAGGCCAGAAGTACACTCATTACAGCCCAAGACGAAGTCAGCGCTTCCAAACTCGCAAGGCTCTGTATTGAGACAAATTCCCATGATAGTCTCTTTGACAGACATTGCCCCCTGCCGGGCCATCTTCGTAAGCTGCTTCACAGTTTTCCCCTCATAGTAGCTAATTGCGCGCTCTTTATGCAGAGCACTTATTGTGGATACAAACTTAGGACTCTTCAACTCCCCAATCCGATGAGCTATCATCTCATATGAAGTCTCAATAAACTCCTCCTTAGCCTTAGAGTCAAAAGCCAACCCAGAATGATTTTGCCCATAATACATCTGCATACTCAGATAAAGATGCTTCAGTTGATACTGCATAGATTGCGGCGAAACCAATTTTGAAAGAGAAGCATTTACCATTAATGTTCTGCGGAACTGGTGAAACGCAAACGGCCACCGTTCACCAACGGCAAAACGTTTGATATTAAGGTCTGGATTTACCTTCAATGCCTCTTCGAAATCTTCTTTAGTAATGACTGTATCATTTGGCAAAAACAAAATTGGGCAATTCTTATAAAAACTTGATGCACTAATAGCTTTCCGCAAGCCCGTTTGAACCGACCGATCTTTGCCCCATTCTTTTGACCAAGGCTCGTAAGCCCTACAAATGAGATACGGATTGTTAACCTCATCCGCCGAATGATCGACGCCCAACTCTATCGCCGCCGCCATTCTCAACTTCGCTATAGATGCCATAGCAGAGACTGCTTTCAGCGTGTCCTGGCATGTAACCCAGCGCGCATCGTCATCCTTAATAGTTTTAGTAGTTTCGCCACTAAGATAGTAAACAGTTCCAAGATCGGTCTCACGCGCTTCAAAACAGTCAATTCTCAGTTTGTTTATCTCTTCTTTCCGCATTGCACTGAGGCTCGAAATACAGGTAGAACCTGCGAGCACAACACAACTTAGAAAAGAGCTTAGCGTTATCAAGTCAATCTTGGGACACCCACCCGGACGGCGAGACATCCACTTAAACAATACGTCTTTTACCCCAAATCTCTCCGCAGCCTTAGCAAAGGCCCCATAATATACGGCGCCCGGCCCAATAGCGCTCTTATTAAAAGGGCTAATCAACTTACCGCTCCAAGTTGTGGCCGCACCATTATTACTAACATACGCGCCCCAAACGTATGCATATAAATCCTCGAAAGCAGTCGCGTGCGCATTATAATCATTCATCAACTCCAGAGCGCGCAACAAGTGCGCCTGGGAAATACGAGACGGAATATAAGGAGTTTGTCTTGATTTCCGTGCTTTTCCTGCTATAAATAGCTCCCCGATCTGACGAAGATTTAAAATCTTAAACCCCAAGACATCTTGATAATTATAAATAGATCTGAGCGGACTTACAAATTGACTAGCATATGGTATAGACTGCGAAGTAAAACTGGAAACCAAATGAGGAAACCTGTATAGCTCGGCCACTGAAATTCCATTTTCTGCACAAAATTTAAATAGCTTTCTAAGTTTTCCGTATCGAGATTGAAGAGTCGAGGGAGTCAGCCCCCCCGGAGCAACCCACATCATTAGAACCACGATCAGCTTGAAAAAGTAGGACTCTTTCTCTGACAGCCACGGAGATACCCTCGATGTTGACTCTCGCCCAAACCTAAATGTAAAGACCTTCCCAAGCCATTCCTGCATCGGCCAACAATCATCTTTAAATCGGGCCAATACAACCCCGCGCTTAGAAATGCACACAGGAAAGTCGTCTGACGGGGGAAATTGTGGAAGTTCTCTATTCAGACTACACAGCGGTGGATCTTCCATAGCGATTTTGCAAATCATGCGTTCAGACATTGAATCTAACCTCAATCAAAGCACGGTAATTGTCGTGGAAATTTTCTTCCAAAATTCTAATTTCAGCTTCATCCCTCCAAGATCGACACTCATCATTCAAATTCGAGAAATCCTCTACAATAAAATTTATACGATCGATAACGGACTTCTGTGGCGAATTTTCGATTCCCCTGCCAACAGGAATAAGCTTCAACTCCGAGGTTTTCAGGTAGCGAAATGTGAGCAATGACCATATGTAATCAAAGGATTCAATACCCTCATAATGCTCACAAAACAGACAGCCTGTAGGGTTAACGCAATCGGGAGTAACTTGGCTACCCTTTATAGGTTCAGGGCTATAAGGACGGCACTCACCATCAAGTGCCGCAGGCCTCGCTTCTTTTCGCTCGGCAAAATAAGAGGCCCACTCACTACTTGCGATGTGGTGATTTGGCTTCGAGTACCTTTTAAACATCGTCCCTACAGTATGCTGAGCAACATCTGCCACGAACTCAGGATCATGCGTTTCGCGCAGTAACCAATTGACCCGCTTTTCGCGAAGTGACTTTAAGGTAAGGCAATTTCTGCCACTATCTTTAAGCAAAGCCGCAAATAGCGTTTGCCTATACTCCATCGCGCGCTTCTCACCCTTGATACTGAAGGGAAACAGATAATCGCATCCATCTGGAAACGCGTCTTTGAGAAAACGAAGATAATCAATGAAATACTTCTTATATTCACTAAAAATAAGGAACTCTACTTTACTTCCTCTACGAGGCTTATAAGCCTGCACCCTATAACCACCCTCAAATGTAGCGCACCTGTAGTCTTCAAAAGGAAGGCAATAGGCGACAGAAACATTCATACCGGTCTGTGCAACGAACAAAGCAAATTCCGCGTGCACTCGTATATCCAAAAGCTTCGCACGAGCCTTAACACTTCCGCTCAATCTCTTCTTTTCTCGGGCTACGTGCGTGCGCTCAACATTGTGAGCAAGCCGACCATCCGCCCCCCTTAGCTTCTCTGGGCGGGACAAATTCCCCCAGTACTCATAGCTCTCTGCATTTGAATACCGGATTATCAGAGGTAGCTCACCAAGGCATGCATCGAGCGTAAATGATTCGATAACGTCAAGTAGATCTGCCCCGAATTTAAAACCTTCATTGAGATTGCTCTTATCAATCTTGAAAACCTTGATCAATCCGCGCCGCCTAAGCTCCGTGTAATTAAACGCAGATCTTAGAGTGCCTACAGACAGTTCAAGTGCCCCCTGAATAATGCCCAAAATGTCAGAATCAAGCCGGTACGCTGATTCGGCGGAGATGGAACACTTGCCAGACAGCAACAACTGCCAAAGTTGTGCACTATATGATTCATAGTTTTTGCATACGTTCTCCACAGTAAGATCGACGCCAAGACTGTCACAATCTTTATACAAACGCCTTAGAGAAAACACGTCACCTACAACGCTTCGTCTCGAATGGGTGCTAAATTTACGTTCAAAGTACGAGTGAAATAATGTTGCAAGATGCTGCCTGCTGCTTCGTGGCGCCCCTAAATAGCCAGTGTCAATCAATTTTTCTACAGAGCGCATATTGGTATCCGCCCCACCAACGTAGAGTAGGTAACGGAAACTGGTCATGGGTTTATTGCCCTCAAAATCACAATGCTCGAACCCTAATTCGCTTTCAGATTTTGTACGAATCGTCATTTTTGGGTCCGCTTACTGAGAGGACGGAAAAACCCAATTTTGCCAAACGCTGAGTTGAACGCGCCAGTTGGCAAACTCAAGGCTTCCAGGAGAACAGCTCGAATACCATTATCTAATTGACGAGCGGCACTCAGCGATAAGGTGCTCGAACGAAGCCAGGCTGTTTCTAGTAACCTTCTGCTGTAGGCTTCGTAGCTGAATGAAACATTGTCGAGTGTCAAATCGACACCAAGCTCATCCAAAAACTTATAGAATTTGCGAACTCTGATCATCTGCATAACGACATGGCGCGTCTTTTGGGAAATTAATTTCTTGTCGAAATATGAGTGAAGAAGATCGATAACAGGCTTCCTTCCAAGCTGCGGCGCTCCCAAAACTCCTGCCTCAATCAAGGTATTGATGGCGCGCCTATTGCCGGCAGATCCCCCTATGTATAGCAGGTGGCGATAATCAATAACTGGAAACTTGATGTTCAACTTCATTCCTCCGACCTATGACTTTTGCCTCGCAACCCGCACTACCACTTCGCTCTCAGCTCAACACTTCGTCGGAAAAACTCATCAGCCCATTTAGCTTTAGCCTTATGATCCTGAACAAAGCGAATATAAGTCATAGTGGCTTTCTCCGACTTGTGTAGAAGCACATCCTTCAGTGTCCCTATGACGGACTTCAGGCTGACACCAGGTTTATCTAAATTAGACAGAACAAAATCTGTACCGAAAGTCGCTCTCGACTGGTGAAACTTAAATGAAAGCTCATAAGCCTGACTGCGTGCGACCCTCCTAATCTTTAAGAGTTCGTTATTGACGGTACTACTGCTCCCCTGCCCTTTCCGGCAGTAAGACTTTCCATTTTTATTCAAAAACACTAACTGCTTATCTGCATCGATTGCCTTTGAAAGCCGCCGCAAGCGTCGGGAACATTTCGTATAAGAGCGAACCATCTCATATAAGTACGCAGGAATTGGGACTTCGCCATTGACCCCGAACTTGGTAGCCACAGGGGCATAACTCACCGAAGGACCGACAGACAGGTAATAAAATCCGCCATCCTCCGACGGTCTAGCATGCCTAAAAGTTAACAATTTCAAATCACAAATTGTGCCCAATCGCATTCCGGTGTAGAAACCGAGCACAAGCATCAAATAAACCTCAGGAGAAGCGCTCTCATAGGCAATTTTCAAAATCAGCTTTTGAGTCTCAAAGCTCACAGGTAGCAAGCCATCCTCAACTCGCCCCATTATATTTCTATTGCCCCTTAGCTTAAGTTGCTCGTTGCTCACAGCTAGAGTCCGCTCTAAACCTGCAATATTTGCAACCCTGTCTTCGAGACTTAACCCTTCAAACACACTTATAGGCTGAGAAACCAACAGGTAATCCGCAAGAGCCCGATAGAACCTAATGACAGCTTTAAGCCGTGCCTTACCAGAAGTGAATGACAAATTCCCCTTTTTCAACTCCCCCTGCAATTCCAGTTGATACTGAAAAACGCACCGCCTATTTTGCGACAACGGAAAGGCCAGCCAATGAAGACCTTCCCTTTCCAAGAAGTTCATATAGTGCGATAGGCAATAGGCAAGGCCAACTAAGGTATCAAGGCTCATCGCTCCACGCATTACCTGAGAAAAAAAGGTTGAGAGCCAAAAGCTTGCCACTTCCCAAACGCTTCCATTAGACCAATACACCTGGGGAAAACCTTTGATGGTTACATCGCTTGCAGCTTTTCCAAGCCCAGCTCTATGTGGAACCTCAATGACCACCCCATTTTGCACATAGACATCTGCCGGCTTGTAGTTAACGAATCTCACAACTGCCATTTTTATCAAGCTCGTTTTCTTCGACTGCAAAAATGGAAACATGTCCGGAAGGCACTGTCTAGTACTGCGGCCAAACCATCAAACTGTCACCCCATAAGAAAACTGCAAATATGTCACAAAATTTTATGAATGGTTAATCTCATAAACACTGACAAAATCTTAACCAATTCATTCACAAGGGATTTAAATGTCAAAGCATTCTTCACTGCCGCGACTTCTGCCAGTACGTCAATATCATTTGACAAAAATCGCCTAGAAAAAAATCTCAAAAAAATTGTAACAACGCGGACAACTACTGTGCTCGCATACAAATTACTCTGTTTGGAAGGGCATTCTCGTTTAGCTTTCTCTCTGGGATAGAGTGACGATGTGCTCGCAAGCCCCCAAGTCGGGTATTGCCTGAGTGCGACATCCGATCTCTGAACACTGGAGACCGATCTCTATTTGGAACAGTAGCGATATGGACTACTGGCGAGCTGATGAGAGCACGCTGAGTCAATCAGGTCAGCGGTACCAAACAAAGCAATGGAGACGCTGAGTAAGGGCCTGGTTGGGAGCCAGAACCCGAAAGCCCATTCGCGGGACCATAGCTGTCGCACGACATCGGGTGATGTGAGAGTCTTCATCCGACCTAATAGCAGCGAAGCGCGTGCATCGGTCTCGGTGGGCTTTTCCAGAGTGCTGAAAGGTTTCTCCCCCACCACCCACGCAGGCGGCAAGCGATGTCCAGGCTACTTCAGGCGATTGTCAGCTTGCTTCGCATGGATAGCTTCAAAACAGCGCGTACCCAGCTTCGTTAGTCCTCAAGGAAGCTTCACCATGCATTCCATGAACTGGCCTAGAACTCCAGATTCCGTGCAAGCCACGAATTAGGATTGTTTCAGAGTTTGAAGTTGTAAAGGGAACTTGGCAGATGGGCACTTACGATATCGCGTGGCGACTGCTGCTGAGCTGAGCCTAGCGCTGAGTGCGTTGTGGACGTGTCAAGCTTGCTGCTTATGGCGCAGGAGATGAGTGAAATGCGGACGCGCCACATAAGTAGCGTTTGACCAAATCGTACGGCACAATTCGCAGATGCTTACGCTCTGCCTGCGAAGACTAAATCCGATATAGCAATGTGCAAATTCTGCACATTCGTCCTTGAGCAAAAAATCGGCACGTAAAATGCTTGGGTTTGTAAAACTGACAATATTGGCCAAATTAATATTATTTGATACGCAACAACAGAAATCGGGCAGGTCTGGCTCCCGATCAGAAAAATGGTAGGTCACGCCTAGCGAGTAATTGTTAGCTACCCGCTAGGCGGAAATCATCCAGGGTGGACGCGCCTCAAGAGATTACGCGCGCACGTTCATTCTATTTCTGCTCGCCATATCGTTGACGTTCAGCGTTTAACCCAAGATTCAACGACGTCGCTGCCGTGCTCTTGCTTCCACTGCTTCAGAAGGCTGTGGTTGCCGCCCTTCGTCTCGATTACCTCACCATTATGAGGATTCTTGTATACCTTGACCTCTCGGGCCTTACGCTGGGTAACCTTCGGCGCCTTTACACCGGGAGTACGACGAGCTGCTTGAGGGTCTAGAACGTTGACCACGTCGCGCAGGCTGTAGCCATAGCTCTCAAGCAGTGCACGCAGTTTTTTCTCAAATTCGATTTCTTTCTTCAGGCCGGCGTCATTCTTCAGATTTTCCAATTCTGCCAGCTGAGCGGCCAAGTTGCGCTCAAGTTCTCTGAATTCGGCAAGTCTAGACATTGACATCGATCCTATTGGGTGAATGTAAATCGGGATAGTAGTCGTTTTGTTGCCTTACTGCACCTACGTTTGCTCTAGACGTTGACGCCTACGGCGTGGAGTGAAGAGTCAGGCTCTTCATTCGCACCGACTGTCATTTAGCTAAATACTCCGCCCCTCCTCTGCACAAGCCTCCTTACGCAGTGTCGCTACCGGCCTCCCCCTTCTTCCCCCGGAAAACCGAACATCAATCCACCTGAATGTTCGAAGATCCGACTAAGAGAAGCATGCCGCGCTGCTTCAGTCCTAGGGAAACTGCCGCGATAAGGGGGTAGTCTACAATTCTGTCGCGCAAGGCAGCCTCTGGTACGGAATCTGCCTAGGAGTAGGCGCAACACAGCAACCAATCTCATCAGGAAGAGAGACAAAACAATGAATGCTGCTTTGAAAACCTTCGCACCCAGCGCATTGGCGCTGCTGCTTATCCTGCCAACCGGCGCTTCGGCAAAAGAAGCAGAAACCCAGCAGAAGCTGGCCAACGTGGTCATCCTTGCGACTGGCGGGACTATTGCCGGCGCAGGCGCAAGCGCTGCCAATAGCGCCACCTACCAAGCCGCCAAGCTTGGCGTCGACAAGCTCATTGCCGGTGTGCCGGAGCTAGCGGATCTCGCCAATGTGCGCGGCGAGCAGGTGATGCAAATTGCGTCCGAGAGTATTACGAATGAGGACTTGTTGAAGCTTGCTAAGCGGGTCTCGGAGCTGGCCGACAGCAACGACGTGGATGGCATCGTTATCACCCACGGCACCGACACCCTGGAAGAGACTGCTTACTTCCTCAACCTGGTCGAAAAGACCGACAAACCGATCGTGGTAGTTGGCTCGATGCGCCCCGGCACAGCCATGTCTGCCGACGGCATGCTCAACCTCTACAACGCCGTGGCCGTAGCCAGCGACAAGCAGTCGCGCGGCAAAGGCGTATTGGTGACCATGAACGACGAGATCCAGTCTGGTCGTGACGTGAGCAAGTCCGTCAACATCAAGACTGAAGCCTTCAAGAGCGCCTGGGGTCCGATGGGCATGGTAGTAGAAGGTAAGTCGTACTGGTTCCGCCTCCCCGCTAAACGCCACACCACCCAGTCAGAGTTTGACATCAAGCAAATCAGCAGCCTGCCACAGGTGGACATTGCTTACAGCTATGGCAACGTCAGCGACACCGCCTATAAGGCACTGGCACAGAGTGGCGCCAAAGCAATCATCCATGCAGGGACCGGTAATGGATCGGTGTCGTCTCGTGTAGTCCCAGCGTTGCAGGAACTGCACAAGAACGGTGTGCAGATTATTCGCTCGTCCCACGTAAACCAGGGTGGTTTCGTACTACGCAATGCGGAGCAGCCAGACGACAAGTATGACTGGGTTGTCGCGCATGACCTGAACCCGCAGAAGGCGCGGATTCTGGCCATGGTGGCGATGACCAAGACCCAGGACAGCAAAGAGCTGCAACGCATCTTCTGGGAGTACTGAAATAAGTGGGGAAAGGCCGGCGCCTCCGGCACCGGCCACCCACAGAGTAGCGCTTGCTCCCGCGAATGATCCCCACCCTAACAAGACTGAGAGTCGGCCGGCAGCGTCCCTTTGTGATGTCTAGGTAATCCCCACTCAACGTCCTCAATAGGTCGAAAACAGCCCCTCGCGACTTTCTGTAATCGCCCCACCGCTTGGCTCAGGAGACAGTAGCCTGCCACTCGTACTGATCAACATGGATCAGAGTCGGACCTTTCCGCTTCACCGCCTGCGCGAGAGCGAACCGCAGTTGCTCAACAGTGCCAATATGCTCAGCCTCAGCCCCAAGAGCCCGTGCAACAGCGATGAAGTCAGGAGTGTGAATGTCTACCCCTACCGGCTCGATTGACCGATTGACCATGTACTTCTTGATCTCTTCGTAACCGTTGTTGTTCCAGAGCAGAACGATCATCGGCACCTGCGCCTCAACTGCACTGGCCAGCTCAGGCATCGTGAACTGCATACCTCCATCGCCAATCAGACAGACAGCGGGCGCACGGTCCTCGGATTGCTCCGCGCTCCCAAGCCATGCTCCCATTGCTGCTGGCAGCGCATATCCCAGAGTGCCGTAGCCGGTAGATGCATTGAACCAGCGCCGTGGATGGTTCATGTCCAGCGTGAGGTTGCCGGTGTATACAGGCTGAGTTGAGTCGCCAACCAAAATGGCATTGGGCAGCTCATCGAGGATGCTGGTCAGCAAAAGAGTCTGGCTCAACATTACCGGATCCCAAGTAGCAGCCAGGGATTCACGCATCTTCTGAACACGCACGCTTCCCCAATCGCTTTCGCGTGCAGGTTGTTGCATTGCTTTAAATGAATCCACAAGCGCACGTGCTGCCAGTTCGGCATCGGCTACTAGTGCTACTTCCGGCAGGTAGTTACGTACGGTCTGATCAGGATCGATATCGATACGCAGCAGGCTACCTGGGATCTCAAAACCACCTTTGAAAGTGACGTCGTAGTCAGTCTCGGCAAGCTCGGTACCGATAGCCAGCACCACATCGGCTTCCGCAACTAACGCGCGGGTCTCAACCAACGACTGGGTCGAACCGATTTGCAGGGGATGCTCGGAAGGAAGCAGTCCTTTAGCATTGATGGTGAGCGCCACAGGGGCTTGAAGGTACTCCGCCAGTTCCACCAGAGGAGCGCCGGCCCCCAGCGCACCACCACCCGCCAAGATTAAAGGCCGGCGAGCCTGCGCCAGGCGCTCGGCCATTTGTGCAATCGCCTGAGGTGCAGCCCCGGCGCGACTGCTGCGTACTGGGCGGCTAGATAGCAAGTGATCAGCTGGCTCAACCAGAACGTCCAGCGGAATTTCGATGTGAACCGGACGTGGGCGAGCGCCATCGAATACAGCGAAGGCACGAGCCAGTAACTGAGGAAGGTCATCAGCGCTCATCAGCGTTTGGGAGAATGCCGATACTCCACCAACCAATGCACTTTGGTTCGGCAGTTCATGCAGCTTTCCACGACCACCTCCAAGCTGATCCCGGACTTGCACGCTGGAAATGACCAGCATGGGGATGGAGTCAGCATACGCTTGGCCCATCGCGGTGGTGATATTGGTCATCCCTGGGCCGGTGATTATGAAGCACACGCCAGGCTTACCACGGGTACGCGCATAGCCATCAGCCATGAACCCAGCGCCTTGCTCATGACGTGGCGTGATGTGACGGATAGATGATGTTGCCAACCCGCGGTACAGCTCGACGGTATGTACACCAGGAATGCCGAAGACATGGTCTACGCCATAGCCTTCCAGAAGTTTTACCAGTACTTCGCCGCAGGTTGCCATCAGGTTTCGCCTCGATCTTGTTGGAGTATGCATTCCATTGGACCGAAAATTGAGCTACCGCCACAAGGCAAAAATACGCATACTAGCCATGTCTATAGATCATGGCTTGGAGCGATGAAACGTCTTCCCCCGCTAACCGCTTTGCACACTTTCCTGATCACTGCCCAGCACTGTAATTTCACCCGTGCCGCGCAACAGTTACACATCACCCAGGGAGCAATCAGCCGACAAATTGCCGGGCTTGAAGCACAGCTCGGCTACGCGCTATTTCAACGTCAAGCGCGTGGCCTGAGCCTGACACGCGAGGGACAGGAATGGCTGCCGCGGGTACAACAGATATTCGGCCTTGTAGAACAGGGAATGAGTGAAGTCGGAGGTCTGAGTACGACTTTGCAGCTTAAAGCCCCGACTTGTGTGATGCGCTGGCTGCTACCACGGCTGATGGAGTGGCACGCACTGCGCCCAGACGTCCCGGTAGAACTGACTACCACAGTGCAACATGGTGTGGACTTCCGTAGAGAAGGATTCGATGCCGCGGTTGTTTATGGCGATACGCCAAATCAGGGCCTACGCACATGGAAGCTATTCGATGAGCAACTGACACCTGTCTGCGCCCCATCACTGCTTGAAGGCCCGGTGCCGCTGAAAAGCAGTACAGATTTGTCTAAGCACATGCTCCTACACCCATCACGTGATGAGCACGACTGGAGTCTCTGGTTGCAGGCAGCGGGAGTAGAACTCGAAGCCCAAGGGCCTAGGCACCATTTTGAAACACTCGACATGGCTATTGCCATGGCATCTCAAGGAACAGGGATTGCAATCGGTGACTGGGCCTTGATCGGTGACGACTTGCGCGGATCAAGACTGTGCATGCCCTTCACTCAGAAAGTGCTGACTGGCAAAAGCTATTACATCGTTTGCCAGGCGAAGACCGCTCAGCCAGGACTTGTCGAACTGATGGAATGGCTCAAGGGGCGCGCCATCAGCGACGTTATGGATCGATAGCGGTCAGTCGCGAACGGCTGCTTACAACCCAAAGCTGCCTGTCGCGAAGGGCAGCAATCGGCCAGAAGTGGCCATTCAGCGTTCACAATCCGGGTCAGTCAACGGCGCTGAATAGAAGCCTCATGCGAAGGGCGACGCACACCGCCGTGGCACACTGATTTCTAACCATCAAGTCTCTTCGCAGGGGCACCACGCAGCAGCTTCAAGCCTGCGCAGCGATACTGGCTTTGCTTTGGAACATGGCGGTGTCAGCCTTTAAAATCAAATCGTCGAGGTCTTCACCATCTTCCGGATACCACGCCACCCCTAGGCTGGCGCTAACCTTGATTTGGCTGTTTCCCCATGGAATGCACAAGGCGACGGCTTCGCAGATTTCACCGGTGACGCGCTGGATATCGCTTCGGTGATGCGCGCCGTCGAGCAGCACGACAAATTCATCACCGCCCATGCGCGCAGCTAGTTCAAACTCGCAAATATTGGATTTGATCGCCGAGGCTGCGTGGATCAGCATGGCATCGCCCGCCTGGTGGCCATAACGATCATTGATCTGCTTGAAGTGGTTCAAGTCGATATAGCACAAGGCCAGATGCTCTCCACGACTCTTTGCGTCGAGCAGCCTCTGACTAGCGAAGGGAATAAAACTATTGCGATTTGGTAAGCCAGTCAGGCTGTCATAGAAAGCCAGCTTGTGTACTTCCTCTTCGGCGAGTTTGCGCAACTTGATCTCGTTGCGTAGATGGCGCTGGGCATTCAACAGAACCAGAGCGAACATCAGGACAAGCACAGAGCCGATGCTGATCAGAACAATGGTCCTGCGCAGTCGCTCGACGAGTTGCGGCGGGTTGGGATCGTAAATGAAGTTTTCCAATCCGGCGATATTGTCGACCATGCCCAGTTCGAGGAAAGTTTCAGCCATACGTTGCCAGCGCCCTGGGTTCATATGACCGATCTCGATCAGGTCAGATACCACCAGCGGACGCATGGCCTGAGCTTCGAATTGCAAGTGCGCGCGACTTTTCTCCACCAAATACTGATTGAGCAGCAGGTCTATGATTTGCTCGGGGTTATCCATCGCGTAGCGCCAGCCGCGCAGGGTGGCGCGGCGGAAGGCCTCGACACGCTGTGGATGCTCGTCAATCTCGGCCTGGCTGGTGAACAGGATGTCGCTGTAGAAGTCGATCCCGTAGGTGACGGGCGAGATGATGTTGTATTCCACGTCCCGCTGTTGCAGGTAGAAGGGTTCGTTGGTCAGGTACGAGTTGAACGCCGTCACTTTACCGCTGGCCAGATCCTCAATTTGAAAACTGCTGGGGAGCAGTTGTAGTTTTTCGAGGGATATACCTTCGCTCCGGAACATCGCCAGAAAATCGGCATCTGTCTGTGCATCCATCAGCATCAACGGCTTGCCGATCAGGTCGTGCGCAGTGCGAACACCTTGGTCTGTACGAGCCACGAGCACGGAAGGTGAGTGCTGAAAAATCACCGCCAGCGCTACCAAGGGCTTTCCATGCAGGCGTGCGTAGAGCAATTCACTATTGGCTTCGCCATATTGGGCACGCCCAGAGAGCACTTCTTCGACCGGTGTGACATTGGGGCCACCTTCGTGCAAGCGCACGTCCAGCCCTTCTTCGCGGTAATAGCCCTGGGCTATGGCGGCGTAGTAGCCCGCGAACTGGAACTGATGTTTCCAACGTAGCTGTACATCAATCACCTGCACAGCACTATTCTGTTGAGTGACAGGGCTCGCCCACGCAGCCTGAGCCGAGAGCAACACAAAACACAGCAGTCGACGCAGCCGAACCAACAGAATTCTCTCCGGCCGGTCGAGCGCGTTAGAACAGCAACAGAGGCTGGGCATCGTGAGAGTCCGTGAATCGCGCTCGTGGTTGAGCGTGCAAGTCGTGGCAAGGCATTGTGACATCACTCATGTAGGGCCAGCAATCGCCAGCCACGATAACCAAAGCGGCGTTATCCTCGCTTCGGCGTGGCTGGCGCCTGCCTCCCTACAACAGGCAACTACCGACCCATAGCTGCCTTCGTGGGGGCAGCTCACGGCCAAAAACAGTCATTCGCAAAGGAGTAGACTAACTCAATACCGACCATATACACGCTACCAAAAACTTCATAACCTAGGGACAGGTCTTGGCGATTTTACACCCTCACTATGCCCGCTTCCAGCGCTCGACTGAACAGGTTAAAGTATTACGCGTGGCCAAGTAACGTCCTGCGGACAAAATTGGAAAATTAATGCTTTACATGAGTCGCCTAACTATAGACTAAAATCTTGAGAGTGATATGGACTGGACAATTAGAGCAATAAAAATATGCTGCGTATCTCTTGGAGTGGCATCACTGACAGTAGCCGCATTCATTTTATTTAACGACACATATTTTAATACAAGTCTTCAGATTGATTCAGAATTGGCGGCGAAATTTGGCGACTTTTTTGGTGGTTTCATTGGGACGATCTTTGCAATATTTAGCGTTATCCTATTGATTTACACAATAGTCTCCCAGCACCTAGAGATATCAAAAAATGGTGCTCGCGATCGATTTTTTAAAATGCTTGACTATCATAATGAAAACATTAGAAGTATTCGGGTGCCTAGCCTTGAAACAGAAAAAAGTCAAATTAGTGAGGAGGGAAGGAGAGCTTTTGTAGTTTATAAAATCCAACTAAAGCGACTACTCCAAGCAGTTACTGAAATTGACCAAGAACTATCTAGCAACCTAACTGACGCACAAAAAATAGATATTGCTTATATGTGCTTTTACTATGGTCAAAGTGACACCTGGATAGATTTCATAAGTCAGAAACTATCATTTCATCAGAGTGGCAGCATTATAGCTGGAATGATGCTTAGCAAGGTTAAAGCTCGCGAGGACTTGAAGCTTGGAAGGACGAACCAAACAGACCTAAGCAGTTACTTCAGGAATATGTACAATGCAATAAAGCTTGTAGATAACGATAAATACCTATCTGAAAGTGAAAAAATAAATCTTGTGAAAATTTATAGGGCGCAGCTTTCTAATCCGGAGCTTTATATTTTATTTTTTAATTTAGTATCTAGATTTGGAAAAAAATGGAATGCAAAGGGTTACATAGAAAAATACGAGCTTCTAACAAATCTACCTGTAGCTTATTGTGACGGCTACGATCCCAAGAAGTACTTCAACATAAGTTTTGAAGAAGATGAAATTGAGCCTTGGGCAAATTAAAATACCTAGCTAGCGAACCAAGTCGATCCTTAGCTTACAGGGACGAACTAAAGCCCAGCCCTCACCAAGCGTTAGTGACCGCTATGGGTCGATTGCGGTCAGTCGCGAGCGGCTGCTTTCGACCTATAACAGCCAATCGCGCTGTACTACTTTCGATTCTTCGCCGCCGCCCGAATGCGTAAAGAATGCAGGCCGCGATCCATTAAGGGCAGACTAGCGCCAGCCGAGGAGCACAAAAGTACTCCTTTCGATTCTTCCCAACTCAACTCACAAATTTTGAAGCATCGCACACTCAGATGCAGACAAATCGTATCCAGTAGACTATAAATCCACAACCTATCACACCTTCAAACAAAAACGATATGGAGTGGACATGTACCAACCTACTCGCGCGCTCATATGGACCGCCTTGCTTGCTGGTCTTGCACTGAATGCAAGCGCATCTCAGCCGTCAACTGCACAGCTCCTGGACCAAGGGAAATGGGCTCCAAACACTCGCAACGCCATCGAGCGCCTTATCGCCGCCAATGGCGTCCCGGCGAACACACCGGAATCGAAACGCCCGTATGCCTCCTTTGACTGGGACGATACGAGCATCATCAATGATGTAACAGACAAGTTTTTCTTGTACCAGATCGACAATCTGGCCTTTAAGCTCACCCCCGCTGAGTTTCGAAAGGTACTGACCACCAACATCCCAAGCCAGCCGGGCGATACCATTGCTCACTCCAGCGATGGTCATCCTCTTGCATTCGGTGCGCTCACAAGCGATCTCGGCAATGACTATGAGTTTCTGTATCAGAACTACATCAGTAAGCCCGCCGGACAGCGCGACGCCGCGATCTTCAGCACGGACGAGTTCAGGGACTTCAAGACGAAGCTGTATTTCCTGTTCCAGGCCATCATCGACACCCATGGCGCCAAGGTGGCTTACCCCTGGGAGGTCTTCTTCTGTAGCAACATGAATAAACAGGATGTTGAGGACCTTGCCCTTAGCTCTGTCCGCCATAGCCTTCAAGCTGGCATCGTCAAAACCACTCTCGAAAGCCCTCACTCAAGACCAGGCAAGGCTGGCGTGGTCAAAGTCAGCTACGTGGAAGGCATGCGGGTTGTTCCAGAAATCGCTGACCTGATGCACACCCTTCAACGCAATGGGATCGATGTCTTCGTTGTGTCCGCGGGCTTCGAGCCGCTCGTGAAGGTTATCGCTACGAGACCGGAGTTCGGCTACAACATTCCTTCTAACCAGGTCTATGGTCTACGACTCGAAACCTCAGCGGCCGGCACATACATTGCCCAAGCCAAGAAAGGCCATCCAATCTCCTATCGCGAAGGCAAACCGGAAATCATTCGGAAGTACATCGCGCCGCGACGCGAAGGCCGTGACCCGATATTCGTAGCCGGAGACAGCAACTCCGATTTCGGAAATTTCAGCATGCTGCCAGGGGTATCTCTTGGCCTAATCGTGAACCATCAGAGCACCGGCGATTTCGGTCGGATCTCGGCTGAAGCCGCAAAAACACTGGGCCGCCCGGACGCTCGGTGGGTCTTGCAGGGCGTCGACGAGAACATTGGCTTGTGGAGCCCGACAGAGTCCACCACGAAAGTAGGCGACACCCAAGCCTACCTACTCTCTCCCAAATAGTCTCAGAGGGTCGATCTCAGAGGAGATCGGCCCAGGCCATGCGTCCTCAGATGAAGCTGGTGACTCTAAAAAACCGCCTTGAATTTCGAGCAAATTGAGTCCACCATGGATTTATAGTACACGCAAAGCAGAGCACGTTCATGCCCTCGTCCGAAATCTATGTTCTCCCTTCGTTTTCGCCCGGCGCTAGCCACCAGCTCGTCAAGCATAGTTTCGGTGAGCCAGGCACTGGTCGTAGCGTTTATCTCCAAGCGGCAACGCACGCAGATGAGCATCCAGGACTACTGGTTCTCCAGCACCTGATGGAGCTGCTGATCGAGCTGGAGCAGCGCGGTGAGATCGTCGGCCACATCGAAATCGTTCCGTATGCGAACCCTATTGGCCTTGGCCAACAGCTCTTTGGCCAGATGCCAGGGCGGTACAACATGGCTAACGGTGAAAATTTCAACCGTAGCTTCCCTGATATCACTGAGAAGGTCCGGCAGATCCTCAAAGAGTGCCCTCCTACTCCAAACGATACACACAGGCTGAAGGCAATTTTTGCCGAGGCCATTGAAGACATCGCGGTAGATGGCGCAGTCGATGCGGGTAAGGCCTGGCTACTCAAGCAAGCCCTGAAGCATGACATCCTGATCGACCTTCATTGTGACACCTCTAGCATCCTTCACATTTACTCCAACTGGAACCAACAGGTGCGAGCGCTCGCTTTGGCTGCGGCCACCCATGTGGATGCCGTGTTCTTGGAAGATGAAGCTGGTGGGTTCCCGTTGGACGAGGCGTATGCCAAGGCTTGGAAGGAGGCGCTCCACCTAGGCCTTGTGGATACACAGCACTTGGGTTTCTCAGCAACGCTGGAATTACGGGGCCAAATTGACGTTGATGACGAGATGGCAGCGGTAGACGCGGCAGGAATAATCGAATTTTTGAAGCATGAGGGAGTTATTGGCGGCGGCTGTAATTTGGCGACCTCTGGGCCCGCAAAAATCTATCCTCTTGAAGGCGTAACCCATCTCAAATCCCCTGCAACAGGCGTTGTGGCATGGAAAAAAAGGCCTGGTGATACGGTCGTCGAAGGTGAGCTTATCGCCGAGGTTGTCCCGATCGACCTCACTCCTGGCGCCTCCAGAATCCCGGTGCTCAGTAATCTCACTGGCATTCTCGTCGCACGTCACCATGTAAAGCTGACTCGCCAAGGACAAAAACTAGGCATGTTGGCTGGCACCACCCCACTTGCACACCGGCGTACCGGCAAGCTTATGGGAATATAAGAATAAACGTTGATTCACCTTTACTGCCTTGACCCATCGAGCGTAATGCTCACAAACAATAACTATACAGAGGTAAGGTTCATGAACAATAAACAGCGCTTGATTGCGGGGATATTTTTCGGCTTGAGTTTCTCCATGGCGCATGCCGCAGAGAAGGAGCTGAAAATAGGTATTGAAGCAGCCTACCCTCCCTTTGCCTATAAGCAACCCAATGGCGAATTGGCCGGGTTCGATTACGACATAGGCAACGCTCTCTGCAAGCAAATGCAGGTCAAGTGCAGGTGGATCGAACAGGAATACGATGGACTAATCCCATCGCTTAAAGTTAGAAAAATTGACGCAATTCTTGCATCACTTTCAATTACAGAGGATCGGAAAAAGTCAGTTGATTTTACAAACCGATACTATCGAAGCGCAGCCCGACTGGTAATGAAAGAAGGGACCACGGTGGGTGACGATTTGGAGGGGCTGGCTGGCAAACGTATCGGGGTTCAGCGCTCCAGTATCCATGATCGATTCGCCAGTCAAATGTTTGAGGCCAAAGGCGCCGAAATCGTGCGCTACACATCGCAGAATGAAATTTACCTCGACCTGCAAGCTAACCGTCTGGACGGCACCTTGGCGGACGACGTAATTCTCGATCAGACATTTTTGAAGAAACCCGTCGGTGCAGGCTTCAGCTTTGTTGGCCCGACCTTTACCGATCCAAAATATTTCGGGGATGGTATCGGAATCGCGGTACGTAAAGGTGACGACACCTTGGCGCAATCTTTCAATAAGGCGCTTGGCGATATTCGCGAGAACGGAACTTACAAGGAGATTAATGCAAAATATTTTGACTTCGACGTTTACGGGGAAGAATGACTTTGCATTCAGAGTGAAGTAACTCTTCACGCGCCTTCCTGTCACAGGAAAACTATGAACAGCGAACCTCCAGGAAGGAATGCCGCACGAACACCTGAGAGATCTGAAACATGCACGACAACCAAAGCTCGCTCACTATTTATAGCGATCACGAAGTAAAGGCCCTGAGCCCTGGCATTGATGCAATCGGCGCAATGCGCAAAATGTTTGCTTCGCTCGCTAATGGGACAGCACTTCAACCGCCACAGCAGCAGATCACACTCGCGAACGGTGGTGATTTCATCAATTATCTCGGCGTTCTTAACGAGGAGCAGGTCTACGGAATCAAGACCTCGCCATACATCCCAACTCAAGATAAACCTATCGTGACTGCTTGGACGATGCTGATGTCCAGCAGAACCGGCCAACCCATCATGCTGACAGATGCTGGGCACTTGACGATTCAGCGTACAGCGGCCACAACAGCGCTCGCGGTTGAGCACCTTGCAAAAAAAGACGCAAAACGACTAGCAATCATAGGTACCGGACCGATAGCACGGGCTCACCTGACTTATGCTCGAAGCCTCAGGAAATGGGAACGGATCTCGATTTTTTCGCCAAATCTCGGCGCCATGGATGAAGCATCACGCCAAGAGATTGAGAGAATGGATGAGCGCGTATTGCTCTGCGAGCTTCAGTCGAAAGCATTGGCAAAAGCCGACGTTATCCTTCTTTGTACCTCCTCGGCAAAACCAGTTTTAGATCTGGGCCTATTGGGCAATACGGCGCTGATCACGTCGATCAGCACCAATGCTCCCAGGGCTCACGAGGTAAGCCCGAGCGACCTGAAAAAAATGGATGTCTACTGTGACTATCGCAAGACAACGCCTGATACGGCCGGCGAAATGATCATCGGCAGAGAGACATCTCAGTGGGATGCAAGCATGCTGGTAGGTGACCTATCTGAACTCGTTTTGGGAAAAGCGAAGCTGCCGGACTACAGCCGTAACGTATTTTTCCGCTCGGTCGGCTTAGGGCTGGAAGACGTCGCGATTGCCATGGAGCTGCACTCACTGCACATCCAGAGACTCAACTCCAAGGCCTAAGCACAGGATGCCAACTATCGCTGCGATGCTCAGCATCGCAGCATCAACAAGCTGTAGAATATTGGACTCGAATCACCGATTATCCATTGATTCAGCTGGGATGACAGGAAAGCAAGCCCCATGCTTGCACCCTCCAGATCCCTCAACACGATCAACAAGGAAGCAAAACGTCGCCATGAGCAGCCTGGAAAACTACAAGGTCATCGCAGACGGCATCGCTACTCTGCTATTTCCTCATGCCGAGGTCATCATCCATGAGGTCGGCACTCAAACCGTAGTCCATATCGCTAACAACTTCTCCAAGCGCAAGCTAGGTGATGATTCGGCTCTAGATGAACTGCCAGGCGACTTTGCAGACGTGTCCAGCCTCGGACCGTACGAAAAGCTCAACTGGAACGGACAAAAAATTCGGTCGATCACCAGCGTTCTTAAAAACGGTCGCGGAGAGGCCGAGTATCTCTTGTGCATCAATCTGAATTTCTCGGTGCTTGAGCAAGCACGTGCTGCGCTAGACGCGTTCTTCCAGGTCAGTAGACTGATCCCTCAACCTGATGCGTTGTTCAAAGATGACTGGCAAGAACGGATCAACACGTTCCTCCACGCTTGGTTGAACGAGCGTCATCTTTCTCTAAACACTCTGAATATGAAGAGCAAACGCGCTCTTGTTGAAGCGCTCTACACCGAGGGAGCATTCGATGGCCGAAGCGGTGCGGATTATGTCGCCAACGTTCTGAACATGGGACGGGCCACGGTTTACAAGTACCTCAAATCCTTGAGAGAGGACGCTTAACAAGCTCCTATACCGACCACTCTCGCCAGGAGATTTTTTACGGCGCGCTCGCCTACTCATAGGAAGGGCAGTTATCGGCCCGTTGGGTCGTGCGGGCCTCACGGCACATGGCTAGTCTGTCAGCACGACCAAACCTGATAGGTGCATTACCCTTCTTCAATGTGTTGCGCGGGACGAGGGCTGGTTGGTCGTGCACTCTGAACAAGCGTCTTAGCTATCCGCAGTAAAAAGTCCCTGTCTCTATCAACTAAAGAGCTGAATATCTCCAGCAGCTGCTTAGCCCCGCGACTCTGCTCCTCTTGTGGCACCGACTCCCGACGGCCAGTCAGAACATAGTGCACATCCACCCCATACTCCTGAGCTTTGTACAGGTACAGCCCTCCAGGGTCTCTGCCATCATTTTCATAGAGAGTCTGGGTTCTTCGTGACACGCCCAGCATTTTCGAGAAGACCGTCTGACTGAGACCAAATCGCAAACGTTCCTCACGCAATCTCAACCCGACAGAGCGTGGTAACTCGATGAAATTTTCCATCTTCAGTCTACTGCCATGGTCAAAGGTTTTCGGCGCAGACGCGGCAGTCGAAGCTCACTGACAAGCATGCCCGAGATGATCATCACCGCACCTGTAATATTCATGACCGTGAATCTGTCTCCTGCAAGCAGATAGCCGAAGAACGCTCCAAAAATGGGCTCGAAGATCAGTAATAATGCTACCTTCTGAGCGGAAAGTACCGCTTGGGCGCGGGTCTGAACGAAGTAGGCCAGGGCCGTACCAAACACTGCCACCACCAAAGTCACAGTCAGAGATGATGCAGTATCCGGCACCGAGAACTCCCCCGCCCAAACACTCCAGGCCAAAGACAAGAAGCCAACAACGAGGAGCTGGATGAACGCGAGCACCAACGAGGACGAGCTGAAATTGATCTTGGCTAGGACCACGATGTGTATGGCAAAAAAGATAGCGCAACCGAGGATAAGCAGGTCTCCAGAGTGGATTGCATAACCATTGAGGCTTAGCAAACCCAGGCCAACCAGAGCAACGAAGGCGCCCATTGCCTGCTTCAACGAAGGCCTTTCGGCATTGATCAAGAACAGGAAAAACGGGGTAAGTACTACCGAGAGCCCTGTGATGAACCCGGCATTAGAGGGCGTTGTCTGCCCCAATCCACTCGTTTGAAACGCGAAAGCGATAAACAAGACCACGCCGGCTAGCGAACCGGCAAGCCAGTCTTTAACGGTGAGTGTGGGTACCCGTCGCCAAGCAAACGGAAGAAGTGCGATAGCCCCCAACAGAAAAATCCAAGCATTCAGCGCCGAAGCGCTCATGCTGTGCAGATTCTGCTGCTTCGCAACGAAACTCCATCCCCAAATCGCAGTAATGCCAATCAGCGCCGCGGTCCACGTCTTGTTCGAATTCACATAAACCTCAGCTGCCTGGCTCTTCAAGGAGGCGGATGATAACCAGAATGTGTCGTCCCATTCCACAATAGATATCCAGTCCACCCCCCCCCCCTATGACTTCTCCACCCCCTATCTCACGGCATCGTAGAGACCTCTCAAACGCCGCACCGAACCTTCCACCTCGGAATCCCTGATGCCTCCATAGCCAAGAACCAGCAGGTTATCGTCACCAGCCAGAGGATCCAACGCATACGCTCCGCGCAATGTGAGCCCATGATCGACAGCCGCATTGATCATTTTTCTGGCCGTCCCTGCCGGACCAATTTTCACTGCTAGGTGCAAACCGGCCTGGCCCGGAGAATATTGAATGTCTCCATCAAAGTAGGCGTCGAGAGTGGATTGCAGGTGAGAGCGGCGCTGGGCATAGACTGCTCGCATTCGCCGGATGTGGGTTGCGAAATGACCCTCCAAAATGAAATCGGCCATTGCGGCTTGAAGCGTCAGAAACCCAGGTCGGTAAAGCTGGGTCATCCCTTTGCTGAAGGCATCTGCCAATGCCTCTGGAACGACGAGGTAGCTCAACCGCAAGCCGGGAAATGTCACCTTGCTGAAAGTCCCAAGGTAAATTACTCGATTCTTGTTACCCAATCCCTGCATAGAGGGTAAGGGATCGATGTCATAACGAAACTCGCTGTCGTAATCGTCCTCGATCAGCCATAGGTTTTGCGCCTCTGCGAAGGACAGCCAATCGCGCCGACGCTGCAAGGTCATGACGCTCCCCGTGGGGTATTGATGGGAAGGCGTGACGAATGCTAGACGAGAGCCCTCTGCCACATCTGTCTCGGGTATGCAGGCCCCTTCTAGATCGAGGCGAAGTGGGCGACATTCAAGGCCCGCAGCCGAGAGCACGACTGGCGCCCCCCAATGGCATGGACTCTCTATTAGAGCTGCATCACCAGGATCCGTTAGCAGCTTCGCGATCAGATCGAGCGACTGATGCGTCCCCATCGTGATGATCACTTGCTGAGGGCTGCATCTCACTGCTCTCGACGTGTACAGGTAGGCACTGAGGGCGTCCCGCAACGGCCTATATCCACCGTGTTCGACATACCCGGTGAGTTCGGCATGGTTCCGTTTCAGATAGCGATTCTGGAGGCGCCGCCAGATGTGAAATGGAAAGAATTCCGTATCAGCAACACCCGGAACAAATGCTCCTCCTGCCTTAGCAAGCCCTGTAACACGGCGTGTGATTTCAGCGCCGCGGCTGGAGAGTAGGCGATCAGCCTCCAAAGATACGTCAGTACCAGGGTCGCGATGGAAGGTCCGCGGCAGCGTGTCCGCCACGTAAGTACCACTCCCCGATTTTGAGTAGAGATAGCCTTCTGTCGTGAGCCGCTCATAGACAAGCGATGTAGTCACCCTGGAAATTCTTAGGTGCTCAGCCAAGGCGCGAGTAGAGGGCATACGGGCGTCGACCGGCAGGTGTCCCTGAAGGATCGCCTCTCGGATCCCTTCGTAGATTTGCCGCTGAAGACTGATGCCACTTTGGCGATCCAGCGAGTCAAGCAGCAAGTCATGTAGTAATACCGCCATTTTGGTCTCACCACTCTCACCTGAAACGAACACGATCATAAAGCCGTTTCCAGCAGCAGTCAGCCTCGCCTTCCGTTCAGAGTGGTCTTATCAACTGCACAATTATGGCTGCCATTGATAGATCCATAGCCACTTGTCCTCCGTAATCTGACCACTCTTCAGCCAGGAGGGGCCCCGCAAACAGGGACTTTCTGGGCACCTCCCAGCAAGCATAGAGACCCGACACGGTGGACTTATTGTCCAGTGTAGACATTTAGGATATAAATATACCCTGAATTTCCCGCCCAATTCACTATGGCCAATCAGTGAGAGGGTCGGCGCAAGCGCTGCCTCGGCACAGCTGAGCGCTCATCGAGGTGATGGGATGTTCTTGATGCAGACAGATTGAACCCGCTAGACGTTTACATACCTCCAGCCTGAGAGAGATCCATGACAAGAAACCTACATCAGCCCTTGGGCGGCAATGAGATGCCCCGCTTTGGTGGCATCGCAACCATGCTTCGCCTGCCGCACATTCAGTCCCCTGAACAATTGGAGGAACTGGACGCTGCTTTCGTTGGCGTACCTTTGGATATCGGTACATCACTGCGTTCAGGAACACGATTCGGCCCGCGATCGATTCGCGCAGAGTCAGTGATGATCCGCCCGTACAACATGGCAACGGGGGCTGCTCCGTTCGATTCGCTGAACGTAGCGGACATCGGTGATGTAGCAATCAACACCTTCAACTTGAAAGAAGCGGTGCGGATCATCGAGGAGTCTTACGACCGAATCGTGAGTCATGGAATCCTTCCCCTCACCTTGGGCGGGGATCACACAATCACTCTGCCCATCCTGCGCGCGCTCCACAAAAAGCACGGAAAAATTGGACTCGTTCACATTGATGCTCATGCCGACGTCAACGACGAAATGTTCGGCGAGAAGATCGCTCATGGCACAACCTTCCGCCGCGCGGTAGAGGAAGGGCTCTTGGATTGCAACCGTGTTGTGCAGATTGGCCTTAGGGCGCAGGGCTATACCGCTGACGACTTCAACTGGAGCCGCAATCAGGGCTTCAGGGTGGTCCAGGCCGAGGAGTGCTGGCACAAGTCCCTTGAGCCTCTCATGGCCGAAGTACGCGAGAAGGTTGGCGGTGGGCCGGTCTATCTGTCCTTCGATATCGACGGGATCGATCCGGCTTGGGCACCTGGCACAGGTACTCCAGAAATTGGCGGTCTGACAACAATTCAAGCCATTGAAATTATCCGCGGCTGCGACGGCCTGGATCTTATCGGTTGCGACGTCGTCGAAGTTTCCCCGCCTTACGACACCACCGGCAACACCTCCCTTCTGGGAGCAAACCTGCTCTACGAAATGCTCTGCGTACTACCGGGCGTTATTCGCCGTTAACCACAAGGGAGGCTCTGCCTCCCTTTTTCTGTAGAAGGCCGTGCCATGTACAGAAATAGAAGACTTGGCGAGGACTAGGCGGATGGCTGCAAGTGCAGCGCTCGGCTTGCGCAATTCGTCGATCCTCTCGCGGATCTGGCCGGCCCAGCCCATATCAGCCTGCCAGCTTCATCGTTCATGCCCGCCATCCTCTATTGGTTACTTCTGGTCACGTTACCCGAGCCTAGGGAGATGTAAGGCCCCAAATGCCCCGAGCCCGCCAAGCACCAATCACACCCGGCGAAAAACGATGCTCGCAAGACAAATCGACCTGCCTTGATTTCTACCTTTAAGCAAAAAATTTACATCCTTCAGCCAATGACCACTTTCGACAGGAGTACACATGACCGTACATGATTGGCAAAAAATGGCACTAGCGTTGAACATCGAAGGGCGAGCCTTCATCGATGGTGAGTATCGAGACGCCCTGAACGGCGAGGTCTTCGACTGCCTGAGCCCAATTGACGGACGTCTGCTTTGCCAGGTTGCGAGTTGCGACGATGCCGATGCAGAGATAGCAGTCAGTGCTGCCCGCCAAGCTTTTGAACGTGGCGAATGGAGTCGTATGGCGCCAGCGGAGCGTAAGAAAGTGCTGCTGCGTCTTGCGCAACTCATGGAAGCGCATACCGAAGAATTGGCACTGCTCGAAACACTGGACATGGGAAAGCCCATCAGTGATTCGCTGAGTCTGGACGTACCTGGCTCATACGAATGTGTCGCTTGGACAGCCGAGGCGATCGATAAGGTGTATGGAGAGGTCGCTCCGGTTCCAGAGAACCAGCTTGGCCTGATCACGAGAGAAGCGGCCGGTGTAGTCGCTGCAATCGTACCGTGGAACTTTCCACTGCAAATGGCATGCTGGAAGATCGCGCCAGCGCTCGCACTTGGCAACTCAGTCATCCTAAAGCCTTCTGAGAAATCCCCGCTGACCGCGATCCGCATTGCCGCCTTGGCCAAGGAAGCGGGTATTCCAAGTGGTGTTTTCAACGTGGTTCCCGGTTTTGGCCACACCATCGGCAACGCCCTCGCCATCCACAATGATGTTGATGTTTTGGCCTTTACCGGCTCGACCATGATTGCCAAAAAGCTTCTGGAAGCTTCAGGTAAATCGAACATGAAGCGGGTTTGGCTGGAAGCTGGCGGGAAGAGTCCGCACCTGGTATTCGCCGATGCAGATTTAGATCGCGCAGCGGAGGCAGTCGCAGCGGGTATCGCATTCAATCAGGGTGAGGTCTGCACTGCCGGCTCCCGATTGCTGGTCCATGAATCGATCAAGGAGGCGCTGCTGGACAAAATTTCGAGCGCCATGACTGCCTGGCAACCAGGTAACCCGCTGGACCCTTCGACGCGAGTCGGTGCAATTGTCGACCGCCAGCAAATGGAGAAAATCCTGGAGTACGTGGAGATCGGCAAACAAGAAGGCGCCAAGCTGCGTGAAGGCGGATGCCAAGTTCTATCCGAGAGCGGTGGCACCTACGTTAGCCCCGCAATTTTTGAAGGAGCCAATGGCGACATGCGTGTCGCTCGTGAGGAAATCTTCGGCCCCGTTCTCAGCGTCATCTCCTTCAGTGATGAAGCACAAGCCGTGTCGATCGCCAACGACTCTGAGTACGGACTCGCCGCTGGCATCTGGACGCGCGATCTCGCCCGAGCACACCGTATTTCTCGGGCACTGCGTGCCGGTAGTGTATGGGTCAACCAATACGACGCCGGTGACATGACCGCTCCCTTTGGCGGTTACAAACAATCAGGCAACGGTCGTGACCGCTCTATGCACGCTTTCGATAAGTACAGCGAATTGAAGGCGACCTGGATCAGCCTCGACTAAACCCGAAGCTTACAACTGAGCACCCTCAAGGTGGCCGCCAGCTGCCTCGAGGGTCGCTCCCCCTAAGAAAGTCGTGACCGAAGCATAAGGTATCGAAGCCACCTTACCTCAGAATCAGCCTCTTCGACCCAGATGCAGCTACTCCCCTCCCCTGACCGCCGCTCATAAGCCACAGAAAGCTAATAGGCAAGATCTGCAAACTGATCGGCCGCATACGCGTCGATAGCGTCTTGTAGCCGAAGTGTAAATTCCCTTCCAGCACCCACGCCTGAATGAGGCGAAAAACTTGCGCTGTAAGGTCGCCTCACCACTGCTTTCAAGTTGGCTGACAAGTAAATCATGCAGAACCATTTGTACAAGTGGACTCAAATATGGCCTTGATCTGGCCTTATAGCTTGCACACAGCGACCGGTAATGTCTGCTGCTTCCTGACCGATTTGCGGTCAGGCCTGGTCAATGGAGTCATCATGAAAATCGTGAGCCAAAATCGATGGTTCGAGCTGCAACACATGGCCGACGGTATTAGCCTGATCCACGAACCTTGGATCAGGCCTTTATATCGTTGCAACATGTGGTATGTCCTGGGGCGCGACAAAGGTGCACTAATCGACAGCGGATCAGGGCTGGTAAGCCTGCGCGAACAGATACCTCTGCTCACCGAACGCCCTGTATGCGCTATCGCTAGCCATACTCACTTCGATCATATCGCCGGCCATCACGAATTCAGTGAGCGGGTGGTCCATCGCAATGAAGCTCATGTGTTAGCACACCCCAATCCGGACAACACATTGGCCAGGCAATTTGTCGGCGATGAAATGTTCGATGCGCACCCAGAATGCCTGTTGTGCTACGCCGAATATCGCGTCAACGCCGCGCCCGCGACTCGAATGATTGAAGAGGGTGACGTGATCGATCTCGGAAACCGGGTCCTTGAAGTGCTACACACCCCCGGCCACTCTCCGGGTGGCATCAGCTTGTGGGAGCGCTCCACGCAAACGCTATTCAGCGGCGACGTGATCTACGACGGCCCTCTGATCGAAGACGCTTACCACAGTAATTTAGACGACTACCTCATGAGCCTGGAGCGGCTTCTAAAGCTGCCGGTCACAACCGTGCACGGTGGCCATTTCCCGAGCTTTTCCGGCAGTCGGCTCAAGTCATTGATAGGGCAGTGGCAGGAAAGTCATCGCTAGTTAGCGCTCCCGCGCAAAGTGGACTTATAACATGCTCGGTTCTGGCTATATGTGATACCGCCATTCTGCCCTATCGTCGGTCTCATGTTGACGGGTACATCACCCGCTATCGATGCCACCGACAGAGTGATTGTTCAGTGACGATTCAAACAAAACCAGCATTGGATCATGTCCTCACAGCCGCCAGCGCCCATGCCTCTGACGAGCAAGCCTGCGCGATCGCCAAGCTGCACTATGGCCTGAGTGCTTGCGCTTCGTTACTCGCTGGCGAGCGAGACCTCAATTTCCACCTGCGATGCGACGACGACCGTCAGTTTCTGCTCAAGATTTCCAATCCGGCAGAAGACCCAAACGTCACCGACTTCCAGAACAAGGCATTGCTCCACATTCAGCACACTGCCCCTGAGCTGCCTGTCCAACGAATCCACCCGACCACTACTGGTCTTCATCAAGTGTTCGTAAACCTCGATGGCCAAACCGTTCTGGTACGTCTGTTCTCGTTCGTTGTAGGAACACCACTGAACAAGGTCGAGCATCCGAGCCAGAAACTTCGCAGTGGGCTGGGCGAGCATCTGGCTCGACTCGGGATAGCCCTGCGTGGCTTTTTCCATCCCGCTGCCGGCCATGAGCTGCTCTGGGACATCAAGCATTCGTCGCGCTTGAAGGGGTTGGTCGAGCACATCGAGAATGTCGAAGATCGCCAGCTTGCAGAGCACTTCCTCGATAACTTCGAGCAGTATGCCCTGCCACATCTCAAACGCTTGCGCGCTCAGGTTATTCACAACGACCTTAACTTTCATAATGTCATCGTCGACGACCACAACGCAGAAGTCATTCGGAACATCCTCGACTTCGGCGACATGGTCCACGCCCCACTGATCAACGATCTAGCAGTTGCAGCATCCTACCAGTTGGGTCAGACGGGCGATCCGCTGGACCAGGCCATTGCATTCATCCAGGCCTACCACACGGTTTGCCCACTTGAAGAAATTGAGCAGGAAATACTCTTTGACCTGATTGCCGCACGCTTGGTGATGACCGTCGTCATCACCAATTGGCGCGCCTCGATGTACCCCGAAAACAGTGCCTACATCCTACGCAACGCGCCACTTGCATGGAGCGCACTGCGCAGATTCAGACAGGTTCCACGTGAGGCTGCACAACAGAAAATTCGCCAAATCTGCGCTCAGGAGGCACAGCAATGACCATGGTTAACGGATTCACCGCAGCGGATGCCGAGCGCCTGCCTGCGTCAGAACGTGAACTGGTGGCCCGCCGAGAGCGTGCATTGGGCCCTGCCTACCGCCTGTTCTACGAACGCCCTTTGCACATTGTCAGAGGCGATGGCGTCTGGCTCTATGATGCCGAGGGCAAACGTTACCTGGATGCGTACAACAACGTCGCATCGGTCGGGCATTGCAACCCCCATGTGGTCAAGGCGATCTGTGATCAGGCGCACGTGCTCAATACCCACACCCGGTACATTCACGAAGGCATTCTCGATTACGCCGAGAAGCTGTTGGCGACGTTTCCTGCCGAACTGAATCACGTAATGTTTACTTGCACAGGCAGCGAAGCAAACGATCTGGCGCTGCGGATTGCCCGGCAATACACCGGTGGTACCGGCGTGATCGTGACTCAACTCGCCTACCACGGAATCACTGAGCAGGTTGCAGCGACATCACCTTCACTTGGCGCCGGTGTGCCTCTCGGCCAGTGCGTGCGTACCGTGCGAGCCCCTGATGCTTATCGCTTAGGTGCAGAAAATGTCTCACGGATTTTTGCCGAAGACATGCGCAGAGCAATCGACGACATGCGCAGTGCAGGCATCAAGCCTGCGGCCCTGCTGTTTGATGGGATCTTTGCAAGCGACGGTGTGCTATCCGATCCCGCTGGCTTCGCCAAGGAGGCAGTCGAACTTGCACAGTCCGAAGGCCTTCTGTACATCGCCGACGAAGTGCAATCAGGCTTTGGCAGGACCGGCTCCAGCATGTGGGGCTTCCAACGCCACGGAGTAAAACCTGACATCGTCACCATGGGTAAACCCATGGGCAACGGCCAGCCGATTGCGGCAGCAGTGATGCGCACCGAAGTTGTCGAAGAGTTCGGTCGCACAGCACGCTACTTCAATACCTTTGGCGGTAACCCAGTGTCGTGTGCCGCTGGCAACGCGGTGCTGGAAGTCATCGAGAACGAAGGGCTGTTGGAAAACTGCGCAAATGTTGGCGCCTACCTCAAAGCCGGTATTGCAGAACTCGCCTTGCGCTACCCCGTAATCGGTGATGTACGCGGCAGCGGCCTGTTCATCGGTGTAGAGCTGGTGACAGATCGTGCCAGCAAAGCACCCGCAGCGAAGGCGACGACGCAAGTTGTAAACGGCTTGCGTAATAGAGGTGTACTGATCAGTTCCGCCGGCCCTATGGAGAACATCCTGAAGGTACGCCCACAACTGATCTTCCAGCGTGAACATGCCGACCTGTTCATCGAAACGCTGGAGCATGTTCTGCGCGAACTGCCTTAAACCAACTTCCCTGGGGAAACTCGCGATGACCAAGACTTTTCATCAACCGCTCAGCGGTAACGAGATGCCACGATTTGGAGGCATCGCCACCATGCTGCGCCTCCCACATTTTCCAACCCCCGAGGGCTTGGATGTAGCATTCATCGGTGTACCACTAGATATCGGCACATCCTTGCGGGCAGGCACCCGCTTCGGCCCACGCTCGATCCGAGCGGAATCGGTGATGATCCGCCCCTACAACATGGCAACCGGTGCCGCGCCCTTCGACTCATTGAGCATCGCTGATATCGGTGACGTGGCAATCAACACGTTCAACCTTCCAGCCGCCGTGAAAATCATCGAAGAGGCATACCACGGCTACCTGGAGCACGACATCATTCCGATGACGCTGGGCGGCGACCACACCATCACCCTGCCCATTCTCCGTGCCATCCACAGAAAGCATGGCAAGGTCGGCCTGGTGCACATCGACGCGCATGCCGACGTCAACGATGAGCAGTTCGGTGAAAAGCTAGCCCACGGCACTACCTTCCGCAGAGCGGTGGAAGAAGGTCTGCTTGATTGCGATCGCGTGGTGCAAATCGGCCTGCGTGCCCAAGGCTACACCGCTGAAGACTTCAACTGGTCCCGCAAACAGGGCTTTCGCGTGGTTCAGGCCGAGGAATGCTGGCACAAATCAATGACGCCGCTGATGGAGGAAGTCCGAGCAAAAGTCGGCGGTGGGCCGGTCTACCTGTCCTTCGACATTGACGGCATCGACCCTGCGTGGGCGCCAGGTACAGGCACCCCAGAAATCGGCGGCCTTACCACTATCCAGGCCATGGAAATTATTCGTGGCTGCAACGGTTTGGACTTGGTCGGCTGTGACGTTGTGGAAGTCTCGCCGCCGTACGATCTGACTGGCAACACGTCTCTTCTGGGAGCCAACCTGCTCTACGAAATGCTTTGTGTACTGCCAGGCGTAATCCGTCGGTAGTCCATGCCGGGGAGCGTTACGCGCCCCCCCCTTCAATCAGGAAACCCATGCCATGTACAAGAATAAAAGGCACGTAATGTTCGACCTGACACCTCAGTGCTGGATGTTTTCACGCCCGCGTTTGAAGGCAAAACCTTTTTGACACTGCCTTTTTGACCGCAAGACGCCCAGCGGCCACAGAGCCGTAAGCGCGTCTGTACAAACATCTGCCCTTACACTTTGAGGTGACCTATGTCGCATCAACAGGATAGTCACGTCTCGCTGACCCAGATCGAGACCTTTGGTGTTGAACGCATTCCCGATCATGAGCGATGCGCTACGCCGTTTGACCTCTTCCGAATGATTTTCGGCGGAGCCAATACTTTTGCAACTTGCATGCTGGGTGCATTTCCAGTTCTGTTCGGTTTGTCTTTCTGGGCTGGGGCTGCATCCATCGTAATCGGCGTATTACTAGGCTCGATAATTCTATCGCCAGTGTCACTGCTTGGGCCGATCAATGGTACCAACAACGCAGTTTCCTCCGGCGCACACTTTGGTGTTCACGGTCGTGTCGTGGGTTCGTTCCTGGCCCTATTGGTCGCGATCGCGTTTTTCTCAATCGGTGTCTGGAGCGCCGGAGATGCACTGTTAGGCGCACTCCATCGAATGATCGGCCTGCCGGAATCGGATTGGGTACTGGCCACCATCTATGCCTTCTTTGCACTACTGGTGCTGGTGATCTGCATCTATGGCTTCCAATTCATGCTGTGGGTCAACAAGATCGCGGTCTGGAGCGCAACAATCCTGTTCTTCGTCGGCATCTTTGCCTTCAAGTACACCTTCAATGCGGACTTCGCCGGGACCGTGTCGTTGGTGCATCCTGACACCTTCTGGCCAGCCTTCATCGGTTCTACTTTGTTGGCTATGAGCAACCCGATCTCGTTCGGCGCCTCCATTGGTGACTGGGCGCGCTACATTCCCGACACCACCCCAAAGTACCGCATCATCGGTGCAACCATCCTGGCTCAACTAGCGACACTGTCACCCTTCCTGTTCGGCCTGGCCACAGCTTGTATCGTCGCGGAGCACGCGCCGCAGTACATGGCAGACAACAACTATATCGGAGGGCTGCTGGCCGTAGCCCCTGGCTGGTACTTCCTGCCGCTGGCCATGATTGCCTTCATCGGCGGTTTCTCCACCGGCACGGCCTCCCTGTATGGCGTTGGCCTCGACATGTCCAGCCTGGTGCCGAACATTTTCACCCGCGCCAAAGCCACGTTGGTGATTGGCCTTGTGGCGGTAGCGTTCATCTTCGTCGGCCGCTTTGGCTTCAACCTTGTACAGAGCGTTTCGACCTTTGCCGTGCTGATCGTCACCTGTACTACGCCATGGATGGTTGTCCTGGGCCTAGGGCTGATCGTGCGTAGGGGCTTCTATCACGCTGACGACTTGCAAGTATTCACCCGAGGACTTCGCGGCGGTGCTTATTGGTTCCACAACGGCTGGAACTGGCGCGGCCTGGGCGCCTGGATTCCAAGCGCAATCATTGGACTGTGCTTCGTCAACATCCCCGGTCAGTTCGTAGGACCGCTGGCAGGCCTGGCCGGCGATATCGATATCAGCCTGCCAGTGTCGTTGCTGCTTTCGGCGGCTCTCTACTGGACATTGCTGATGTTTTTCCCCGAACCCTCTGTCGTGTATGGCCCGAAAGGCCCCTTTGGCCTGCCATCACCGGACGTCCTGAGTCCGAATGCTCAAAAAACAATAATGCGCCATATCGGTCGCTGAAAAGCCTGCATCTTCAAGTCTGCCCAGATCTCCCGGTGCCGACCCGGCACCGGGCTTACGAACTCAGAGGAAAAATCCATGCGCAAAATCACTCTTGCCTTGTCCATGTTCGCGATTGTCAGTGGCTTTGGCAGCGCTTACGCCCATGAGATGTTGAAACCAGATTTCATCGCAGATGGTGAATTCAAGGTCTGTTCGGACCCATCCTTTCCGCCCCTGGAGTTTTTCGAGAAGGCCGGCGACAAAGATCCCATCGGGTTCGATGCCGATATGGTGCGAGCCCTGGCAAAGCATTGGGACGTACGCCCAGGTTTCTTCGTAACCGAGTTTACCGGACTGCTCCCAGGGCTTGAGGCCAATCGCTGTGATGCCGTGATCAGCGGGACTTTGATCACTCCAGAACGGACCCAGAAGCTGAAGGCGGTTGGCTATTTGGCGACATCCAATGTGGTAATCGGGTCGAGCAAGTCGACCTTGAAAATGACCAGTCTTGAAGATCTCAGTGGCCAGGTCGTGGCCATCCAGTCCGGTACCAATAACGTCAAGATCATGAGTGAGCTGAACAACCGCCTGGCTGCTGCCGGTAAACCTCAGGCCACGGTCCAGACCTATCCCAAACAAAGCGATGCCATCCAGCAGTTGCTGCTGGGACGCGCAGCCGCGTCAATCTCTCAAGCGACCGAATACGCCTACCGCGACCTGTTGAACCCAGGCCAGTTACAAACCCTGTACACCTTCCCGGAAAAGCAGATTTTCGGCGTCTACATCCGGCCAATCGAAGGCAACGTCAAAGCGTTGGAACAAGCCCTGGCGGCGCTACGCAGCCAAGGCGAAATGAAGACCATCGCCGAAAAGTGGAAATTGCCCAGCGTCAACGTGGAGCAACTGAACCCGTAACTTCGGCGTAGAGAGGTATTGACCATGCATTTCGACTTCGATGTTTTTATCAGCGCTCTGACCTCTTACGCGTTCTTCAAGGGCGCGTGCATCACCCTAGCGCTGGCCTTGTTGTCGCATTCGGTGGGGATCGCCCTATCGATCCCCGCCGCACTGGCACTGGACGGTCCGCCGAGAGTCTGGCGGACGGCACTACGCTCGGTACTTAGCGTTTTCCGTGGAGCGCCTACTCTGCTGCAACTGCTGTTCGTATGGAACGCCCTACCGCAGTTCTTTCCCGCTTTGCAGCAGGCGTGGTTCACCCCGTTCATCGCGGCCTGGATCGCCCTCAGCGTGAATGAGGCGGCGTACCAGGTTGAGATCAACCGGGCGGCACTCAAAGCGATCGATCCGGGGCAATACAGCGCAGGCCATGCGCTGGGGCTTTCGCGCTGGCACACGCTGCGCCATGTGATTCTGCCGCAAGCGGCGCGCATCGGTATTCCTCCGACCGCCAACGAGTTCATCACCCTGCTGAAAATCACCTCGTTGGCCTCGGTGATTTCCCTGCAAGAGCTGATGGCGGTCACTTCACAGACGGTCTCCACCACGTTCCAGTTCTCGGAGTACTACGCGGTGGCCTTGGTCTACTACCTGGTCATGGTCTACACGCTGAGCGGCTTGCAAGCTCGCCTGGAACGCCGCATGGCCTGGGATGCACCCACCGAAGCGATAACTCGCGTGAGCTTTGTTCAACGCACCATGGCTCGCCTACGGCGCGCATGAGGATGTCAGCATGAGCGAAATGATCCTGCTCCACCAAGTCAACAAACGGTATGGCGACTTCCATGTCCTCCAGGACATCGAAATGACTGTGCAACCGGGTGAGAAGATCGTCATTTGTGGGCCCTCCGGCTCAGGCAAGTCGACCCTAATCCGCTGTATCAATCGGTTAGCACCGCACGACAGCGGGACGATTATCGTCGAGGGTCACGACATCAGTAAAAGCCGGGGCAGCCAATTCGCCCGACGCGAAGTAGGCATGGTCTTCCAGAACTTTAACCTGTTCCCGCACATGTCGGTCCTCGACAACTGCACCTTGGCGCCGATGAAAGTCCGCGGCCTGTCGCGTGATGCCGCCGAAGCACTCGCCCAGGGTTACCTGAACCGTGTCCATATCGGTACCCATGCACACAAAAAGCCGTGCCAACTGTCCGGCGGCCAGCAACAACGCGTAGCTATCGCCCGGGCACTGTGCATGAGTCCTAAGGTAATGCTGTTCGACGAACCGACTTCCGCGCTGGACCCGGAAATGGTTGGTGAGGTGCTGGAGGTGATGACCGGTTTAGCGAAGGACGGTATGACCATGTTGTGCGTAACGCACGAAATGGACTTCGCTCGCAAAGTAGCTGATCGAGTGGTGTTCATGGACGCTGGCCGGATCGTTGAAACCGCCCCTCCAAAAGCCTTTTTTGAAGCCCCGCAAAGCCCACGCGCTCGCGCATTCCTGTCGCAAATACACCACTGACCCTAGCCCGTTGCGGCTGTTTTCCAAGCGGAGATTCAAATGACAACCTGTGCGGAGTATTTGGTTAATCAATTGCAGGCCTGGAGCGTCGACACTGTATTCGGCATACCCGGGGTGCACACCATCGGTCTATACCGCGGCCTGCCCAAAAGCAGCATTCGCCATGTTACCCCACGCCATGAGCAAGGCATCGGCTTCATGGCAGACGGCTACGCCCGAGTAACCGGAAAACCAGGCGTGTGCTTCTGCATCACCGGTCCAGGCATGACTAACATTGCCACAGCATTGGGCCAGGCATATGCAGACTCAATTCCTATTCTGGTGATTTCCAGCGTCAACGAGCGCAGCCGATTGGGATTAGGTAATGGCTATCTGCATGAGCTGCCAAGTCAGCGCTATCTGATCGCGGGTGTTACCGCGTTCAGTCATACCGTGCTGAGCCTCGAACAACTGCCCCAGGTTCTGTTGCAAGCCTTCAGCCTGTTCAGAAGCGGCCGCCCGCAGCCGGTGCATATCGAGATCCCTCTTGACCTGATAGAACTCGACGCCAGCCACCTCCCGATTCTCGAACTGCCACGCCAAGGCCGCCTTGCCCCCGATCCCGAGCTGATCAGCGCAGCGGCCGAGCTGTTGCTCAGCGCGGAGCGCCCGCTGCTGCTGGTTGGGGGCGGCTGCCAGGCATCATTCCAGAAAGTCCGCCTGCTGGCAGCGGCCCTCGATGCGCCTACTGCCTGCACGATCAATGCTAAGGGCATCCTGCCCAACGGCCATCCATTGGCACTAGGCAGCAACCAGTCACTCGACCCCGTGCGCAGGCTTGCCGCCCAAGCCGATGTGATTCTCGCAATCGGCACCGAACTGGCAGAAACCGACTACGACGTGGTCTTCAACGGCGGTTTCAAGCTAAACGGCAAAATCATCCGTATCGACGTCGATCCAACTCAGCTCAATCGCAACTACGTGCCGAGCATCGCGCTGCCGGCAGATGCTGAGCTGGCCATCGATGCGCTGCTCAAGCACTTGCCAGTCGGCACCCTGAGCCACGAAAGCGTTGGCGCCCAGCGCGCAGCAGCTGTGCGCGAAGAGATTCTCCAAGATCTACAGGGGTGGGCGGATTACACACATCTGTTCGACGTGATCAGCCAGGCTCTCCCCGATGCGCGCTACGTTGGCGACTCGACCCAGACCGTCTACACCGGCAACCACTTGGTAGAGCTGGACGGCCCGCGTCGCTGGTTCAATGCCTCTACAGGCTACGGCACGCTGGGTTATGCATTGCCTGCTGCCATCGGCGCCAAGATTGCCGACCCACAATCGCCAGTGGTCTGTCTGATTGGGGACGGCGGCCTGCAATTCACATTGGGCGAAATGAGCAGCGCCATCGAAGCCAATGCACCCATCATCGTTCTGCTTTGGAACAACAACGGCTATGGCGAAATCAAGACCGCGATGGAGCGCCGAGACGTCCAACCACTCGGCGTGGATATTTACACTCCAGAATTTAAAACCATCGCCCAAGGCTTCGGCTGGAAAGCTGTTCGTGCCAGCGATCACCAAGACCTCTCTAGCTTGTTGGTCGAGGCCGCACAAAGTCGCGTGCCGACCCTTATTGAAGTCTGTGAAGCCGCGCCATTCGTAACCGCACAGTAAGTCGAGCATCGTTGCTAAAAATAGGAGGTCAAATGTCGTTAAGTGAATGGCAACGCAAAGCTACCGAATTGAAATTTGAAGGCCGTGCATTCATCGACGGTAGATACCTCGATGCCGTGGGAGGCCAGCAATTTGCCTGTCACAGTCCTGTCGATGGCCGCTTGTTGACCCAGGTCGCCAGCTGCGATCAGGCTGATGTCGAGATCGCTGTAGTAGCTGCCCGTCGTGCCTTTAACAGCGGTGAGTGGAGTCAGTCGGCGCCAGCCGAGCGCAAGAGAATCTTGCAACGCTTCGCTCGACTGATAGAGGCATGCGCCGAGGAGCTGGCACTCCTGGAAACGCTGGACATGGGCAAGCCCATCAGTGATTCCCTGGCCCTGGATGTTCCAGGCTCCTGGGAGTGTATCGATTGGACCGCCGAAGCCATTGACAAGGTCTACGGCGAGGTTGCGCCGGTCCCCACCAACCAACTCGGCCTGATAACCCGCGAGGCGGCGGGCGTGGTTGCCGCCATCGTGCCGTGGAATTTTCCGCTTCAGATGGCGTGCTGGAAAATTGCACCGGCGCTGGCCATGGGCAACTCGGTGATTCTCAAACCCTCGGAGAAGTCGCCGCTGACCGCCATTCGTATCGCCGCCTTGGCCAAGCAGGCGGGTATCCCGGATGGTGTGTTCAACGTGCTGCCAGGCTTTGGTCACAGCGTCGGCAAAGCACTTTCCTTGCACCAGGATATCGACGTACTGGCGTTTACCGGCTCCACTGGCGTGGCCAAGGTACTGCTTGAAGCCTCAGGCCAGTCCAACATGAAGCGTGTTTGGCTAGAAGCCGGCGGCAAGAGCCCACACATCGTCTTCGCCGATGCCGACCTGGACCGTGCCGCCGAGGCCGTCGCTGCCGGCATCGCTTTCAACCAAGGCGAAGTGTGTACCGCAGGCTCACGCCTGCTGGTGGACGCATCGGTCAAGGATCAATTGCTGGCGAAAGTGCATCAGGCACTGCAAGCCTGGCAACCGGGCCACCCGCTGGATCCGCAGACCCGCGTCGGCGCCATCGTCGATCATCAGCAAATGGAAAAGATCCTCGAATACGTACAGATCGGCAAGAATGAAGGCGCGCAGTTGAGCTGCGGCGGAGTCCAAACTTTGGCCGAAACAGGCGGTACCTACGTGATGCCGACCATCTTCGACGGGGTCAGCAGTGCGATGCGCATATCCCGCGAGGAAATCTTCGGGCCGGTGCTGAGCGTGCTGACCTTTGCCGATGAAATCGAAGCGATCGCGATCGCCAACGACAGCGAATACGGCCTCGCGGCGGGCTTGTGGACGACTCATCTTGGACGAGCGCATCGGGTCGCTAAAGCGCTTCGAGCTGGTAGCGTATGGGTCAACCAATACGATGCCGGCGACATGACCGCGCTCTTTGGCGGCTTTAAGCAATCGGGTAATGGCCGTGACAAGTCACTGCATGCGTTCGACAAGTACAGTGAACTCAAGGCCACCTGGATCAACCTCGATTAACTAAACCGCTCTCTTCTCGCAACCCCATCTCAATGGCCTTCGGAGCGTTCGTCGAGCGCTCTGAGGGGATCATTCGCCCTCAGAATGAAGGCCTGCATCAGGATTAAAACAATGACAATCGATCTGATTACGGTAGTGATCTATGCCTTGGCGATGCTCGCCATCGGCTGGTTCGCCATGCGCAGGGCAAAGACCCGCGAAGATTATCTGGTGGCCGGACGCAATCTTGGCCCCTCCATGTATGCCGCTACATTGTCCACGGTGATTCTCGGCGGGGCCTCGACGCTCGGCACCGTTCGCTTGGGCTATGTCTACGGCATTTCAGGCCTGTGGTTCTGCACCATGATGGGCCTGGGCATCATGATAATCAGCCTGTTTTTGTCCAAACACCTGCTCAACCTGAAATTATTCACCGTGACAGAGCTTCTGGAGCGCCGCTACAACCCGGCCGCACGCTTCAGCAGCTCATTAATCATGGTCGTCTATGCGTTGATGGTGGCCGTGGTCTCGGTTGTCGCAACCGCGACTATCCTCAACGGCATTTTCGACATCGACTTCTGGAAGGGCGTACTGCTTGGCGGCGGTATCGTCGTCATCTACTCCACCATCGGTGGCATGTGGTCGATCACGCTGACCGACATCGTCCAGTTCATCATCATGACGGTGGGCATCATGTTCTTGCTGATGCCGCTTTCGATCAACCAGGCAGGCGGTTGGAATGCCTTGGTTAGCGCGTTGCCCGAAACGCACTTTTCGATGATCAACATTGGCTGGCCGTTGCTGATCGGCTACTTCCTCAACTACTTCTTGGGGATCATGATTGGCCAAGATATCTGGCAGCGAGTATTCACAGCCCGCAGCATCGGCGTGGCCAAGTACGCCGGCGCAGCTGCCGGCCTTTATTGCGTGCTTTACGGAGTTTGCGGAGCCCTGATCGGGATGGCTGGACGGGTACTCATCCCTGAGCTTGAAAACGTCAACGACGCATTCGCCAAGATCGCACAGGCCAGCCTGCCAGACGGTATACGAGGACTCGTGGTGGCCGCTGCCCTCGCCGCCCTGATGTCGACTGCCAGTGCTGCGATGATGGCCGCCGCCTCGACGATCGCCCAAGACATTCTTCCAACAGTGCGCAAGCAACAATCCAGTCTCAACACCAACAGGATCGCAACACTAGTAGCGGGACTGCTGACCCTGGCGCTTTCGCTGGTGCTAAATGATGTGTTCAAGCCGCTCACCGTCGCCTACAACCTGCTGGTCGGCTGCATGATGGTACCGCTGGTGGGTGCGATCTATTGGAAGCGTTCAAACACCACGGCAGCCCTGTTCAGCATGGCGCTCAGTGCGCTGGTCACATTGTTCTTCCTGTGGAAAGACGGGATGGACGCCAATACGCCGATTTTCTATGGCTTGGGCACGAGCATTGTGAGTTTCGTGTTGATCAGCCTGTTGACGCGCAACACCGAGCCATCCGCAGTGAATGGCTTGGAGAGTGAAATGCGCTAAGGCCCCAACCCCAGGAGGATGATCCATGAATATGAAGCTCGAAGGTTTACGGGCAGTGATAGGTGGCGGCAGCTCAGGGCTGGGGCTGGCCTCAGCCAGAGCACTCGCAGCTGAAGGTGTGCAGGTCTGCCTAGCTGCACGTGACCAGGAAAAGCTGCGGCAGGCGGTCAAACAGATTCGTGAGGATGGCGGCGTCGCGGTCAGTATAGTGGCTGACCTGTACGATGTGGATGCCATCCAGGCAACCGTAGATGCCATTCACGCGGCACTGGGCACGCCGCATATTTTGCTGCTGAACAATGGGGGGCCTCCACCAGCAGCAGCGGCCGCCTTCGATGCAGCCCTGTGGCGTAGGGAAGTCGAAGGCCAATTGTTGTCCTCCATTGCCATGGCGAATGCCTTTGTGCCGCAGATGAAAGCGCAAGGCTTCGGCCGAGTCTTATTAATTGCTTCCACTAGCGTAGTCGAGCCCATTCCGGGCTTGGCCCTGTCGAATAGCCTCAGAGCAGGGTTGGCCAACTGGGCAAAGACTTTGGCCAATGAACTGGCGGCCTTCGGCATCACGGTGAATACATTGCTCCCCGGATCGTTCGACACTGCACGTACGCGCGACCTGCTAACCCGAGCTGCCATCGAATCTGGCCGCACTCTTGCTGCACTGGAGGCGGAAGAAAGTCTACAGATTCCAATGCATCGCTATGGCGCCCCGGAGGAGCTAGGCGCTCTGGTTGCGTTTCTAAGCAGCCCACTGGCGGGATACATCACCGGCGTACGCATTGCAATTGATGGAGGCCTTTGCAGGACCGCCTGAGCCCGATGGCGTTAGTGGATGGGATATGACTGCGCAGTAATCCAGCAAACGAACCAGTCGAGTGGCCGAGTGCCCATGGCGTATCTGGTTTTCGACCAGGTTGTCGTCGATGGGCACACATCTGCACATGGATTTCAGAAGGATCGGGCTCCAATTGCGTCCTTCTTCCCTCTCTCACATCAAAGCCTGAAACCGGACACAAGCCCGCGGAGGCTCTCAACCTGCTGCTGTAGCCGCGCGCAAGCATCAAGCGTTTCTCGGAGGTTCTCGACGCCCTTCCTGTTCAGTAGATCCAGTTCAGTCGTATCGGAACTGATCAAATCAGCGACCGTACTCTGCTCCTCAGTCGCAGCTGCAACAGAATGGTTGATGCCATCGATCTCACCGACAATCGTGTTGATGCTCCCAAGTCGGACCCCAGCTTTCTGCGCAATGTCGATGCTTTCCTTTCCGTAATGCTGACTGTCTTGCATTTGAGCAACCGAGCGCTGCGCCTGCTCCTGTAACTCCTCAATGAGTTGCTGCACCTGGCGAGCAGATTCCTGTGTACGGTACGCAAGACTGCGAACTTCATCGGCAACGACAGCGAAGCCGCGTCCGGCCTCGCCGGCTCTCGCAGCCTCAATTGCAGCATTCAAAGCCAGCAAATTTGTCTGCTGGGAAATACCCGTGATCACATCGAGTATCTGCCCGATACCAGCTGTCTTGGCATGGAGCGAATTGATGCTGTTACCAGAGACGCCAATCAGCTGGGTCAAATGATCAATCGCTTTGATGGTGTCCCTCAGGACTGTATATCCTGACTCTGCCTGATCGCGAGCACTGACAGTTCTTTGAGAGGCAAGCGCTGCGTTTTGAGCGATATCCTGCGTAGCAGCACCTAGCTGTTGGATTGCAGTCACAACGCTGCTTGTCCGGGTACTTTGCTCCGATGAGCTACTGAGAGAGGCTTCCGACGCCTGCGTCACCGCACGCACACCATGATCTACTGCCTTCGCAGCGCTGGCCACCTGCTGCATCGACTCATGCACCCTGCCCACAAACCGGTTGAAAGATTGAGCTAGTGCGCCGAACTCATCATTGCTTCGGCTAACCAACCTGACCGTCAAGTCCCCCTCCCCTTGAGCGATGTCCTGCATGGCATTACTCATTGTGCGCAGCGGCAGCAGCAACCTCTGGACCAGTGCACCCAACAGGGCGATCACAACGAAAACCGCCAAAAACAGCGTGATGAATGTGACCTTTCTCGATGCCTCCACTGGTGCGTACGCTTTCTGCTTATCGACCACCAACCCAACGCGCCAATCCAGCGATGGAAGACCTCGTACTGGTATGAACATCAACAGCTCTTTACCTCCTGATACCTCCTGGAGGTGATCTAGTAAAAGGGGTTGAGCACCAGGAACCACATCGTCGAGGCGACGCATGGACATAGATGAGTCTGGATGCACTAGCACTTTCCCAGTGCTGCTCACCAAGAAGGCGTACCCCAAACCTTTGAGGTCAGCTGCATTGATAATGTCTACAACACTCTTGAGTGCGACATCCGCACCTGCGACACCTAAAACCTGCCCCCGCATCTGGACCTTGCCCACGATCGATACCAGCAATTCTTGCGAAATACTGTCTGCGTATGGCTCGGTGATAGCTACACCTGATGTGGCCATCCCCAGCTGGTACCAAGGCCGTGACCGCGGATCGTAGCCGGCAGGCATCGGGTCATCAGGAAACGTCACGAATCCACCGTCCTGCCAACCCACAAACGTGGCAATGAAGGTTTGCTTCATTGATTGCAATGAAAGATATGGCTCTACGGCTTGAGAATGAGGGGATAGAGCAGCTGTCTGGGCGAGGTTCTCTACCAGCAATGTCCTGCCAGCAATCCAATGCGAGATGCTTGAGGCAGAGTCCGACCCTACTGCCTGAAGAAACTGTTCAACGCTTTTACGAATTTCTTCGCGCTGTCTAGATTCGCTGATGATGGTGAAGGATGAAAACGCAACGAGCACGATCGCCGATGCCGCGAGCACGATTTTGTGCCCGAACCTGAGATGTAAGCCCATACCTTAGGATCCGATAAGTATGCGGAAACGTTGCCTTCGGCGGGCATCTTGATGCTACCCGATAAGGGCAACGGAGATTTGTTGTTTTTGTACTTAGGACCAAGGCAGTGATCGCCTACCGATTACTGCCCCAGCAGGACCGTCAGGCTGGCAAAGCTGCAACGATAGAGATTTCCACGAGAATGCCAGGCTCGCACATTTTCGCTTCGACAGTTGCACGCGCAGGGCCATTGCCGGCTGGAACCCATTGGTCCCAGACATCGTTCATCCCGGTGAAGTGAGCATCGATGTCTTTCAGATAGATAGTCGCCGACAGGATGTGATTTTTGTCAGTTCCTGCCTCATCCAGCAGACGCTCGATGTTTTGCAGCGTTTCCCGGGTTTGCTGTGCGATACCGGCGTGGAAGTCATTCGCGACCTCGCCGGACAGATAGACGGTGCCCTGATGCTTCACCACCAAGCTCATACGCTTGTCGGTGTGCAGGCGCTCAATGCTCATTCGTGTCATTCCTTATCTTGTTGATCTAGCTGGATTTCATGAGACCAGCCCAGCGTCGGCTGTATTGAAGGTGAGGACAGCCAGCGCCGGGGTAGCCAATTTTTACCCATAAATGGAATGATTGTCTATGGGAGACTTTTAGGCTATAAATGGACTCACAACAAAGATCAATGCGTCAGGCCATGGCCGATAGCGGGCCGACTGAGCAACCTGGCGCTCCAGCAGCAGCTCAAGCGTGAGAAAACAAGAATGACAAGTCCCCTCGAACGTCCTCCACGTAAGAATGAATTCCGAAAGGATATGCAGACCCGCCACCTGGTAATGTTGGCCATCGGTGGCACCATCGGTACCGGATTGTTTCTTGCTTCCGGTTTCACCGTCGGTCAGGCAGGGCCTTTAGGTGCAGTCATCGCATATGTGATTTGCGCGGTGATGGTGTATTGCGTCATGTGCTGCTTGGGTGAACTCGCCGTGCACATGCCCGAAACAGGCTCCTTCAGCGCCTATACCACACGGTTCGTAGGCCCTGCTTCGGGCTACACGGTCGCGTGGCTGTATTGGTTAAGTTGGGCTACTGCTATTGGCTCGGAACTGCTGGGAGCGGGCGTCCTAATGGAACGATGGTTCCCCGGGGTGCCCGTCTGGATCTGGGCGGCAATGTTCGGAGCGGTGATCACGATCAACAATCTGTCATCGGTCCGGGCCTATGCTGAAACAGAGTTTTGGCTGTCCCTGATCAAGGTCATCACCGTAATCGTCTTCATTATCGTCGGTGGTCTGGCGATCGGTGGTCTCATCTCCGGCGGCGACCCGCAAACGACCGGCCTGGCGAACTTCACCAGGGAAGGCTGGTTCCCGACTGGCTTCGGCTCCATCGGGCTCGTGCTGCTGGCTGTGGCATTCGGGTTTGCGGGCACCGAGGTGATCGGCATTGCTGCCGGCGAAACGGCAAACCCACAGCGCACTATCCCTCGTGCGCTGAACGGAACAGTACTTAGGCTGGTGCTTTTCTTCATCGGGACCATCCTAGTCATCTGCATGATGCTACCGCGAGAGCAGGCTGGTATATCCGAGAGCCCGTTCGTCACGGTGTTCAGCAAAATCGGCATCCCCTACGCTGCCGACATCATGAATTTCGTGATCATCACAGCGCTTATATCGGCTGCAAACTCTGGCCTGTACGCCGCTGCGCGCATGCTCTGGACACTCGGCGATCAAGGCCAACTGCCTCGCAGCTTTGCCCGATTGAACCGACGCGGCACTCCAACAACTGCAATTCTTTTCAGCATGGTTGGCGGAATCGCGGCGCTGATGAGTAGCGTCTGGGCCGCTGAGACGGTCTATCTGGTGCTGATATCTATCGGCGGATTCTCAATCGTCGCGGTGTGGATCAGCATTGCTGCCTGCCAAATCCTCTTCCGTAGAGATCACCTCCGTCGCGGGGGCAAGGTCGAAGACCTGAGTTACCGCGTGCGCTGGTACCCCGTGGTCCCTGTTATCGCTCTGCTCTCTTGCCTGGGAGCATGTATCGGGATCGGCTTTGATCCTGAGCAACGCATCGCGCTGTACGTGAGTCTGCCTTTCATTGCCCTATGTTACGGTGGTTATTACGCCACTCAGCTGTACAAGAACTGGGTTGCAGCCAAGCACAACGCAAGCTCGTTGAGCGACGCCCGCGACACTGTGTCCTGACCCTCAACCATCCCTAAAAAATCATAAGAGCACACTATGAAAATTAAAGAGTTCGGCGTAGAAATCTGGATGAACGCCTACGAAACCAAGTGCAAATACAACTTGGCCGAAACCTGCGTCGAGTCCATCACCATCGATCAACTGCTGGAATTCGCTGGCAAGAAGGACACCATCCTTTCCGAATTGCTGCCAATGAAAATGACCTACGGCGCTATCGAAGGCTCCGACCGTCTTCGCAAAGTCGTTGCATCGCTCTACGACAACCAGGCCCCCGAGAATGTCATCATCACTCACGGGGCAATTGGCGCAAACGCTCTGGTGCATGAGACGCTGGTCGAGCCTGGCGATCATGTCATTTCGGTTGGACCTACCTACCAGCAGCACTACTCGATCCCGGAAAGCTACGGTGCCGACGTGTCGATTCTGCGCTTGCGTGAAGAAAATGCATTCCTGCCTGATTTGGAAGAACTCCGCGGCATGGTTAGCAAAAACACGAAACTGATCGCACTGAACAACCCCAACAACCCTACCGGCTCGTTGATGGATCGCGCTATGCTCGAACAGATCGTCGATGTCGCACGTTCAGTTGACGCTTGGCTACTTTGCGATGAGGTATACCGCGGGACTGACCAACTGGGTAATGGCTACACGGTATCCATTGCTGACCTGTACGAGAAAGGAATCAGCACCGCGAGCATGTCTAAGGCGTACTCGCTCGCTGGTCTGCGTCTGGGCTGGATCGTTGGGCCCGTCGAGCTGATCCATGCTGTTTCGATTCACCGAGACTACAACACCATCAGTGTTGGCATGCTGGATGACCACTTTGCCTCCATCGCACTGGAGAACCGTGACAAGATCCTCGCGCGTAACCATGCCCTCACCCGTACCAACCTGGAGATTCTGGACGCCTGGGTTGCAGACGAGCCGAAAGTCTCGTACGTCAAACCCAAGTCCGGCACCACTGCCCTGCTTAAGATCGATGCTGACATCTCTTCTCGTGACTTCTGCATCCGCTTGCTGGATGCCAAAGGCGTGATGTTTACGCCTGGCAGCGCACTGGACATTGAAGGCTATGTCCGTATCGGGTATGCCAACAATACTGAAGTTTTGAAAGAAGGCTTGGCCAAGGTATCTGAGTTCCTGCGCGAGCTACGTTAACCTGTTATGAGGGCCTGACTCATCGTCAGGCCCTCATAACTTAGCCCCTTCGGAAGCACCATTCCCACTTCATCTCGTGAGGATCGACAGTGACAATTACAAAACGCGTCAAGCTAAATGTGCTTGCTGGCACCTACAGCGTATGCCGCCTTGGGCCCGAGGAGCTGATTCCTACCTGGGCGGACGGCGAGGGTTTTGTGACAATTTCACGCTCTCAGGATGAGCTGTCCATCGTCTGCCTACAAAGCCGAATTCCTGAAGCCATCATGTGTGATCGCGATTGGGCTTGTTTGAAGTTCGTAGGCCCATTCGCATTTGATGAAACTGGCATCGTACTCTCCGTGATCAAACCGCTTAGCGAGTCCAATATCGGGGTGTTCGTCGTTTCAACGTTCGATGGCGATCACATGCTACTTAAGCAATCAGACCTGGACAAAGCTTTGCCCTTATTGACCGCGGCGGGACACGTAACCACGCAGCAGGAGTAGCTCTCACTTTCCTGGCCCTTACACCGCTGAAATTGTAGGTCAGTGCTTGGTTTGGAAGGACGAACTCTGCCACATTTTAAGTTCTACTACCTGCCACTCCCCAGCCCGAAGCAACGTTCAAAATCCTGCCCAAACGTAGCTCTCGCTAAGAATAACCAGCGATTTAGGCTCCAGACCGTCACCGATTAGTGATACGTCTGGCCGCTTGATCAGACCATGGATCAAGCCCGTGTCTCTTAAAATTCGCACGGAACGCGGGCGCCATCAGAATTAGACAGCACCCGGCTGCGGCATCACAGGGTTTGACGGAGCGCTAGAGAGATTCCTGACAGGCCGGCCTTGAGTTCATCTACTGTGGGCCAAGAGAAGCCGATTCTCATGAAATTTCGCGGCATCTCAAACCAGTGACCAGGCCCAACGTAGGTGCCGTGCTCGGCCAGTAGTCGGCTGTAAAATTGGTCAAAGTCAAAGGATGCTGGAACCTTCATCCACGGGAAGCAAACCACCCCACCCTCGGGCCGAACCCAATCAATGAGTTCATCACTATCCACCCACTCCTGGATGATTTCGAGCCGCTCGGCTCGCTCTCCCCGCACAGTTCTAAGCCATACATCTCGCTGCTCCAAGACAGCCAGGGCAAGGTTTTCGTCGACGATGCTTCCGCAGATTCCAATCTGCTCTTTAGCCGCCAAGAACAATTCGTACAGTTCGGGGTTCTTGGTCACAAGCCAGCCCACACGCAACCCTGGAGCGCCGTATGCTTTGGAGACTGAGGAGACAGCAATGACGCGAGAACTAATCCCTGCTGCGCACGGATAGGGCTCGGCCGCAGTCAGATCTCGATATGTTTCATCGACTAAAAGGCGACAGTCGTACTTCTCAGCGAGCTTTTCCAATGCAAGCAGGTCCGTCCACGGCATCACGGTACCGGTCGGGTTGTGAGGACACGTAATGCTGATCAATTTCGTGCGCGAGGTAATAGCAGACTCTACTGCCGCCAAATCGAGACGAAAGCCTTCTTCATGCGAAAGGTCAACGTAGGAGATCTCGCAACCTATGGCACGAGGGGTCTCAAGGTTAGTGGAATAGTTCGGACGAACCACTACCAGATGGGATTCGCTGTTCAGCAACGATGTAGAAATGATGAACAGTGCACCAGCGGCACCACTGGTAAGGAGTACATCGCTTGTACTGATCGACTCCTGCGCAGTTTGATGTGCGACCAGTTCTCGCAGCTCTGGTAGACCTTTGTGGTCACCGTAGAGCAGCACCAGGTCTGACAGGTCGACACTGAATTCCCCCATGCGTCGGTCTGCGATCGAGCTTTCTGATAGGTTGAAGCGGATGTTCCCGTAACCCAGCTCTTCGGGGGATTCCTTCTCAAGGGCCATTCGCACGTATTTCATGGGTATCTCCAAGGTTGGTTTCCTAGGAGTTTCTTCATCTCGTGGCTGCTGATCTATGATCCTAGAGGACTAGACGGCTTCAGCTATGCGTACGAAATCGGTCGACCGATGCCAGGAAGAGAGCCAGTAGCTCAGACTGCGAGGCGATCGACAGCTTGGCGTAGATGTTCCGTCGATGCGCTTTCACCGTGGGCAGCGCGATGCCAAGGTTCAGCCCTATCGACAAGGACGAGTGTCCTCTAAGGATCATCTGTGCTATCTCTTGCTCTCTGGTGGTGAGTCGATCTTGGGCGAAGCTCTCAAAGGCCTTCGCCACATGACTATTCTCTGAAGTAGTTGTGGTACGAACACCTAACCAATGACGGTTAAGGAGAGCGTCAAGAATTGGCTTTTCCGAAATCAAGAATGCGATGTCCTGCTCAGTGAATCGCCCTTCATGTGAGGGCTTCAGGAGCCCCATCTCGCATAGAGACCCATCTTCCAGGCGAGTGAGGACAAGGATCTCGGTCATTCCGGTCGGCCATCCTGGGGTCAGATAGCCAATTTCTTCAGACTCGGACTTTATTAACCCATCTACCGCAGCCGCCTGAGCCACTGGGTGTTCATCGTTAAGGTCCGTGACGCGCACTACCCCTTCAAGCTCTGCTAGGTTTTGCTGCTGGAACGCCGCGTATACAGGGTTCAGCACATACGTGTAGTTGATGTATCTGTCGAGTCCGTCCCGGTGCTCTTGCTCTACGAAATTATGATGAATGCACCGTGCGCCGCCTGCCGCACTGTAGACGACCATTGAGGCCAATTGGAAAGGAGCAAGCGTCTGGACTACCTGAAACATCAGCCGGCCAAACGTTTCCGATTTCGTGTCGATGCCGACCACGTTGATCAATTGCCCAATGAGATCCGAGCCGAGTCGCCGTACTTGCTCAATCATTGACATCTTCCATCCGCATTAATCCTTGATCCTCCATCGAGCCTTCCACTCTATGGCGCTGAATTCTGTAAGCCTAAACGGTTTACACCACGGCGAAGCCAAAAATTTTCGCATCACCTGCGCAGTTGAGAGCTGGACCGCACAGCCCCTTCTAAACCCTAGCTGTGGAAACGACGGTAATATACCTGTACCGCTTATACTTTTTCTTCGCGTCCATCACTGCTACCAGGGTACTCAGGCTAGGGCTGTCAAAGACGACTTCTTCGTAGCCACCCTCAAACTCATTCGTTACCTGCAAGGTCACTCGAATCTTGGATGTAATTTGATGTGAAGGCTTGCGCGAAGTATCGCTAGCGGATCTTTTGGCCCCGGAATCGCCTTGGAGGGCAGCATCACCGAAAAGAGCCCGCCGCATTTCTTCTTCACTTAGGTTAGTTCTCATTCGCTTGTGCTCCACGGTTCGTGATTATGTAAATTTTCGAAGGGTCTTCGGAGTCCCTATCCGATATTAACATCCTAAAAAGGAGCGCAGGACTCGGAGGAGTACAAATGTACTCATTCCGGGAAATTGAGCCAATTGTGGTTCGAGGGCCACGCCCTGCATGAGGTCGAAAATTCAAATGTGTGCTGCTCGGGGCAACGCGAGAATTTCGGACAGCCTGCTTTTAGCCGAAAGGGCCATCTCGCAACGGCAGTAAAGCGTCGACAAATACGAGCGTTGAATAGATGCTCGGCCCTAGGAGGCCATGCGCGTCATGAATGATTGCCTGCGGATAATCGCGAGATGCTAGGCCCCCTGCGACGACTCCGACGATGTCATTGCTCACTTATCGGACGATGACCTGGAATTTGAGTTCCAACGTCGCTTGGATACAACTGGCGAAAGTGCGTTCGGCGGATACCGAGAGTCAATCATTGCAAGCCAAACACTTTGACAGCTATGAGCATGAAAGTAGAAACAGAACCTAACCACTCGATTACCGTCACCTGTAAATACGAGCATCAAGTTTAGCCCGTGCATCACCACCACAAAATGAATTTGAAATCGCATCAATCAGAGAGAACACTTGCAATTCGATTTCATAAAAATCTTTTTTTGGCATAAATTGCAGATCGAAGCCTATCAAAGTTAGTACATCAATCATCCGCGACTGATGCTCTTTATATATGAACGGACCTTTACTAGCCTTGAATGATCTGAAATTTGACTCACCTATAACTGAATTTACTGAACTTATAAAAGAAAAATATGCAGCCGAAATAGACATATCACCACTTCGCGAACCTCCGTAGATAAGACCATAAATCTTGTGAACATCGAAAGAAGACAAAGCCAACAAGTCACGCTTGCGAATTTCTTCTACGAAGAACTGCTGAAACAATGTCAAATGTGATACATGATTTGTGAAATGCGATGAACGCAAGGCAGATAAATAACTTAACAAACCGACAAAAATCGCACCTACAGTTGCTACAACACCTATCAAGTCAAGCGTAGATTTGGCAACAGTGAAAGCAGAGCTAAAATACTCATAAAACCGCAGAAAACATTTATTGGAAAAACAGACAGGCAGCTTATAAATTTCATCCGCAAAAACTATAGAGACTGTAATCACAGCAGAAATTGAAAATCCGATACCAGCTATAAACGCGAGAAAATAAATCAGATACTTAAAGTACGGATGCACGCGCGAGAACTTATTTCGCAGAATCTCACACCACTCGCACCTATGAAATATCGCCTTCACTTTAATCCTCAAAACCAGGTCTCAATGCCCTCAGTTTCATCCTCAACTGGTCAGTCGCCTTATCATAGATTCGGCCCAGCACAGTCAACCTCTCCATAACACGATAATATCTAGATCTATACCAATAGGTTGACCTCTTTGAGGAAAAGTCTCTCTCTAAACGAGCCACCATGTCCTTAGCCCTGTTAACGTCACGGCGAGAAGGAAGGGGTCTTATCTCATTTAAACGTCTCAAAAGTGGTATATGCTGCTTGTGCTTTACTCGGTGAAGCTTATTAACGCGCCCCATACATCTATTGTAATCATGTCTATAGTCGTGGGTCGTTCTATAGCCAGGCTCAGCCGCAAGGGACTCTAAATTCTTAACGGCGGCTCGTATTCTTCTCACTTCATCCGAAGGCAACCTTGGACTGTCAAAACTCACCCTAAGTCCATGTACAGTCAAAGGCTCAGTTGAAGTTCTGAAAACTCGCGCCTTCCCCTCATTGATTGGCAAGTCCTTATCGACCAACATATCGCCAACCACTTTCAATGCATATGTAAAATCTGTACCTAATGTTTTAGATGAGATTGTTATATCATCTACCAACCTTGTGTACGTCAACCCCTTCCTATTCAACCGCTCAACTACTCGCCCCTCCACATCGTAAAGACAGAGGGAGGCAATGTAGCTTGAGGTGAGGCCTCCCTGCACCAAATGACCATTGTGACAGCATATGTCCGCAAGAATAATTGATACTTCTTCGCTATAGCTAAGAAAGTCTTTAAATATAGCGTAAACAATGTCCTGATGGACATTATCGAAAAAACTGGAGACATCAATCTTTAACAAACTTCTGGCACCACAATGCCTTCCAGCGCAAGAGACGTAATCCTTACTATCGTACCCGTCGTTATTTTTCTGATTTGGGATGGAACCATAAATATAGTGCGGCCACTTCACAACGTATCTATTAGAAAATATCGCGACATTAATACGCTTTTGCAGCTTTCGCAAAAAACGGTGCGGATTATAGATTGGCCGTTCCACCCCACCAGCTTTCATGACGCTATTCTTTCTAGAATATCGCTCATCTTGGCTAAGAGCTAAGACCGAGGTTAGGAACTCATCAGAAACGCGAAGTAGCTTGCATAAGCTTTCTCGGTTAGAGATAGAATTTTTAGACACCTTCTGGGGATTCGAAAGCATCGCACCAATCCATAGGAAATAAATGTGGGCCACACCAACCCATGACATAGGGTATAGAGAAAGATGTTGCATTCATCGAAACCATCCGCTGAAAACCACCATCTTTCTCATGGTAGGCCCACCGTGAAGCACTCCAGCGGGACGCGGGGTCGGAGACTGCCGAGGCCTCCTCATCAGTTCAATACTGAAACGTATTGAATGCTCATTACTGAGCTAACCAGCGGATGTTTCGTTTCGATTGCAGCAAGTGAGCGGTACGCTCACGCAAAGCCAAAATACACCATTTCGGATTGGAAGCAACACCTTTGTGATGCTAAGTGGCCACTTCCTCAGAAGCGCACTCACGACAGGAGTCTCAAGTGCGCTTCTGATGCGAAATCAAAGCCTCAACCGCCTTCGTTCATGGGTTTCGAGGTGGTGGTTTCGGCTGGCTCTGAGCGGCAGGCTTACTCGTATCTTGAGCCAAAACAGGCTTTGCTGAAGGCTGATACCCGTTGGTTTGCAGCTTCGGCTCGCGCTTTTGCTCCTCTGACATTCTGAAATCCTCTTAACGGACGCATTTTGACGAAGGTCAAGGATTTTTAGGTGGCGGCGCCGGAGCCCTTTCACTCGTAGGGGTCGGCGCGTAGCCTCCTTTAACAGGGCTAGAATCACTCTTGCTGGGTTGGTAGCCATATTTCTCGGACGAGTCACTTCGCTTGCTCACAATTTTCATCCTCTTCTGGGAAGTCAACATGGTACAGCTCTAGCGTAACAATATCCTTTGCGAGAATGATGACTCCCGCCGTGTTCGATCTCTCGCGGTCAAAGCCACCGCCCTCTCCTATAACCCAGCACTTCTCTAGATATATCTGCTCAGGTGATGGATTGCTGGAAGCAAATGAGTGCCTCCCATAGTAGCCGCCGATCTGCCGCCCGTCATTCAGGGTCACTACGATCCAGTAGCACACTCGCTTGCTGAATACAAAGTCCCAAGGTTTGCCGGTCGGATGTGCGATTGAGCGCTGTAAAATCTCTGTTTTCCGTAGCCACAAAAAGCCGCAAGCCCAAAGCACTGGAGCTATAAGGAGCACGAACGTGTAGAAAAAAACGTAGAGAATTGGATGGCCAGCCCTCACTCCGTACGATTCGACCAGGTACATGGGCACCAGTAGCAATGCGTAATTCACTGAGCTGTACGCCACAGCATCGATCACTTGCTGAGAGCTATCTCGAACCTGGGTCGGCTGGAGCAGCGCGTAGGTCTTCAGACTGATAAAACCTGGTACCACGAACGCGATGAAAAATACCAGCTTATTGGCTTCCCAGATGTCCATACCTGCTCCTGATGTGGCTGAAAGCAGATGTTGCCTACTCTTCTCTGCCAATGGAAGCTGGGTGTCACTACCGGAGTGGACCTCGCGAGAGACAAGGCGCCAACCAGAATAATGGTCAGTAGACGACCAGAACATTGATTTTGGTCACACCCTATAATCACTCTATAATTGCCTATAAAACCTTATAAACCGTGCCGTCAGTTCGCCAGCCTGCCCACTTGTGGCAATCCATACTCCCTTCGTCTCAGACCAAGCTTCAGCCTAGGGATTGATTCAGGCTGGCCCTGCGACCAACCTGAACAATCGCTTAGATCATTTTTTTGACTTCTGAATAGCCTAGGTTAACTCGGAATGTGCTCATGCAGTTTCTGCATGAGAACCGCTTCCACACATCTTCAACTGGCACAGACATGAGGGCATCGCACTGACATTTGAAAAAAATGGTTTTAGCCGCCTGCAACACCCTATCACCATCAGCTAGGGTAGCTTTATGCCAATAGCGACCACACTTCTTATTTGAACATCTCGCAAGCTCGCCGTCCTCATATTCGCTTTCACCTATGAAAATCTCTTGGCCGCAGTCACAGGTTGCATTGATAGTTTTATGCATAGCGAGAATGATAGTTGCCGACATAACATCTTCGATATCGGCAATCATCACACGGAGCTTATCTCTATTTATCGGCTTTGGCGCACTGCCGTCAGCTTTAGGCATCGGAGCATGCAGATAAGATCCCAGAGTTTGATAATGCCGTCTAAAGGTTCTCCAGGGAATGGCCTTGGATTCACCGACGGTAGCCCAAGCCGTAGGCATTTCATCAGGTGAGTTTTGCAGCCCTACACTCAGTATTCCGCCTTGCTCGCTTGCAGGATCGAAAGAAGCTAGGAGCCTGATAATTTGATCGGGCTTCCACTGCCCGACGATCGAACCAGGAATTTTTTCTCCGTACTGCTGCAATTGCCGATATGCTATAAGCTCGAAGCAAAAACGAAGCTCCAAGCACGCATACTTCAACTGACACTCATCATCTTTTTGGAATAACTCTTTAGCTCGATCGACTAGTGGTTTGACGCCGTAAAGTTCCATTATTGATTCCTGCATTCCTGATTCAGGAAATATACCGCTTGAGATCACGGGAACACAATTACCAGCGAAATCAATGTGCCATCACAGTTGTTCATATCCCACACAGCCTCCTCACAGCGCACTCTCCAGAGACAAGCAACACCGCTGGATTGTGGAGGTGGAGCACAACTGTACTCTACGCTTGAGGAAGGTACCGCCAAAGGACATGACGGAGGGTCGTCTGACTTCTGTGACCGATTAGGCTAGTGTGAGCGAATGAGCGCACTCGCCAAGCCTGGCCTTTAGCGCATAGCACAGGGCACATCCCGAGGCGTCATAAATGAAAATGTTTATTGCCCCGCTCCCTTCCGACGACCCACTGATGAAGCAGGCCCTGGATGCGCTGAGGACTTATCACGAAGCGGTAGATGCAGGCGCGCCGGCAGATCTCATACAGCAGTACAAACATGAAGCTGAAGAGCTTTTCCAAGCCCTTTCTGACTACTACCAGCGCTCGATGGGTGGCCCCTACGGCACGCTGCACTAACCTCAGATCGACACACCCACTGTGCCTACTATGCACTCTCCTTGAAGAACCTTATGCCCCAGGGGGTGATGTTGAAGTCCGTCAGCAGGACCTCCACTGCACCACAGATCCGCGATTCATAGATCATCTCCAGATCAGTGATAGAGAACGCTACCGCAATTTTCATGGCTTCTAAATCCAACGAAGACGGATCAAAAGGCTCGACTTGGATTCGGCTCAGGGTGGCGTCCGTAAAGTGGAACTCATCGACCAATTCAACCTTCTCCCTCATCTCCGCCCAGGCCTCCTGCGACACGCCGCAGCTGCGCTACGTGTGATCACCGAGCATGCTGTGCTCTGAAAGGAAACTGTCAGCTACAAAAACCAGGCCGCTCGAATCGAGATTGCGGACACAGTCATCCGACAGCCTAGGGCTTGAGACTAATACCTCAGGTACATAACTTTATGGGACGGGTCGTCTGACCAATCAGGAGTCATAAACTCTTCGTTCCCAGAAAAATTCAACTCTATATTCTGAGAGCAAATTTCTTAGTGCTCCGCACAAACGGGGCTCCTCCAGCAACTCTGAGTCGGTGTAGCTCACCGCAACAGCAAGCCTCATCTGTTCGGGCGACAAACTACGGGGATCGTATGGCCAGACTTGGACTTTACTTACACTCGTATCTCTGAAATGGAAAGAGTCGACCTCCACATATAGCTCACGCACCACTTCCCAATCACTCATTTTGATTGCATATGTTTTCTGGGGTGAGTCAGCGAGATTTGTATGAAGATCCAGGAATGAGTCTCCTGCCAAAATCGCCTCACCGCCTAAAAAATCCTTCAGGTAAACATCGAAAAGCCTTGGAGAGGAAATCAGAGATTTCAGCTCATGCACTGGAACACTTTGTCCATCTTCGTACAGTGAGAAGAGCTGTTTTGCGAGCGAAACAGAATTTGAAGAGTTAGCCATGACCATCTTAGTAGAGACAAGCAAATTCAGCATACTGCAACCTCGCACTGTGCATTTCGCTTATAAATTAATTCCTGAGGACCTCGCTCCCAAGTCCCATCCGGTTGCTCCGAATAATAAAGCCTCTCTCCGCTATCAACCGTGTAAATGTAATGCCGCTTTTCAGCCAATGGGCCAGATACCACTTCATTGATTTCGATTAAGGGCGCCATTGACCAGTCATCAGTCCCGTTCATAGTCGGAGGAATGACCAATGCAATTTTATAAGTGTATGAACCAGTAAATTTTTTAGACAAAAACCTCTTCAACTTATCCACATCATCAATCATGACCTCACCTTTTGACACATCACTACCGCCAGATTTAATGTAGTGCTGCGTAATATAAAACCAAGCTGCCTGAAGTCGTTGCGACACGTAACCAATTTCGAGCAATTGCTCATTTGGTAGATCAGAAGAAACTGAGATGGCTTCTGCATGGGTTTCGAACATTGCTTTACCTATAGATCCATTAAGAAATCCGTTTTAGAGCCTGCGCTTCGCAAGGCTCACATAAGGTCTTAACCCAATCGGACTGCAACCTTTTTCTAGAACCTGGCTGACCACACCACTCGCATGTCTTAATTGATACCTGCAAAGCCTTGCTTACTAGCGCAGAAACATATTCATCCGCACAAATACAGGAAACCCTCAGCTCCCCAAATTTTTCTTTTACGTAAGAGAACCTAACCTGCTCAACATTGTGCTCATCTATATATGTTTGAATCTCAGAGCACAGCGCGTTCAAAATCTCTGCCCATCCGTCCTCGCACCCAATGCCCCAAACCTCTGCATCACGACGACGCCCCTCGCTACCGAACAGAAGCGGGTATTTAATAATCAAATCGCGCTCTGCGGCGTCATTCATATTTACGCTCCAAATTTATGGGTACGCAGTGGCTAAGGGGCAGCAAAAAAGCACCATACCTTACGTAGCTATCTCAAGATATATCGTAGCATCGCCTATCGTTGATTCCAATCTAACGCCATGCTTCGTCTAATGCCAGCTGTTTTCTACAGCAGGCATCAGCATGGGGTTCGAAGCGGCGCTGGGCGCGGTCTTGAGGGAAATGCGGCTTCAGCGAGGCTGGACACAGGCGCATTTTGACGGAGTGGTTTCACCCCAATATCTCAGTGACATTGAGTTCGGAAAGAGGAGCCCATCGCTGGCGGTACTGCGAGGGGTATGCGATCACCTGGGGGTCGAGCTGAGCAGCGTGCTTGTGCTTACCGCGCTGTCTTTGGAGGAGTTGAGCGATTCCAAAGGCATCCTTCAGCGCGTTGAGAAGGAGGTGCAGAGCTTCACGACCTGGCGCATGTCTGGTCGCATCACGCCCTAATCCAGCTTGCGCATACATCTAGTCCCGAACGATTATTAGGCTAGAGGGGTGGACAACGTCAGTTGACCCGGCAGGCGTGGACGCCTCCTAGCTCTTCGGAGCTTCGCCAAATAAATCATCTCTAGCATTGAGACCAAAATCGTCTCCGGTCACTGCGGCTGCGCACCCGGCGTCAGTGAGGAGACTCTTCGTACGTGGCTCCTGCTTGAGAATGGCAACCATCTGAACGTTGTACAGGCGTCCCGCCTAAACCTTTATAAGTAACATACCTATCCCGAGGGACTACCTTGGTGCTGCTCAAGAAACTCTCCATAACATAATCCTGCTCTTTTAATCACCAACGCCCTGCCATGCTACTTTAAAAAATCGAGACTTAAAGCTGTAGCCCGCAAGGAGAACTGAGAAAACCACACACCTATCTTCTATTCAAAGTGATTTCCAGCCACCATGGACTCCACAATTACGTGCCCATCATCAACCCTGCGGGCTATACGTCGTAGTTCTGTCACTCCTGCTTCGACGCAGAGGCTAACATCGACATCAGGGAATACTGGATCCTGCTTAATCTTACACTCCACTATTCTCATGCTCGCTCCTACCAACGCCAAGTAGCTGCACACATCTTCAATACACTCTGCTCTAAATGAAAATTCCGCCATCACCAGCCTCGCCAATCATAATTCAATAATTAAAATATTGAGCGCCCACTCAAGTATCTCAGCGATCTATCTATAACAATCAAACTTTCGCACCCCACTCCTCGTCGAATTTGCACCTTGAATCTCTTTCGCTTTTCAAGGAGAGGAAAGCGGCTGTTCGGTAAGCTAGGGGGATGTCCGTCCGTAGATAGTTGGTGCTAGTGCGTCCGTAGGCCGTGACAGACCTGTGAATGACGACCTGCTCAAGCTGGGCAAGCGCGTCGCCGAACTTGCCGAAAGCAAGGACGTCGACGGCATCGTCATCACCCACGGCACCGACACCCTGGAAGAAACCGCCTACTTCCTCAACCTGGTAGAGAAGACCGACAAGCCGATCGTGGTGGTGGGTTCCATGCGCCCGGGCACCGCCATGTCGGCCGATGGCATGCTCAACCTGTACAACGCCGTGGCCGTGGCCAGCGACAAGCAGTCCCGCGGCAAGGGCGTACTGGTGACCATGAACGACGAGATCCAGTCAGGCCGCGACGTGAGCAAGGCGGTCAACATCAAGACCGAAGCGTTCAAGAGCGCCTGGGGCCCGATGGGCATGGTGGTGGAAGGCAAATCGTACTGGTTCCGCCTGCCGGCCAAGCGTCACACCGTCAACTCGGAATTCGACATCAAGCAGATCAGCAGCCTGCCGCAGGTCGACATCGCCTACGGCTATGGCAACGTGACCGACACGGCCTACAAGGCACTGGCACAGAACGGCGCGAAAGCGCTGATTCATGCCGGTACCGGCAACGGTTCGGTGTCGTCGCGCGTGGTGCCGGCACTGCAGGAGCTGCGCAAGGATGGCGTGCAGATCATCCGCTCGTCGCACGTCAACCAGGGCGGTTTCGTGCTGCGCAACGCCGAGCAGCCGGATGACAAGAACGATTGGGTTGTGGCGCACGACCTGAACCCACAGAAGGCGCGGATCCTGGCCATGGTGGCAATGACCAAGACCCAGGACAGCAAAGAGCTGCAGCGGATTTTCTGGGAATACTGATTGCTGCATGACAAGGGGCTGGTGTGCTGGCTACACCGGCCCTTTTTCGCGGTTTAACTCGCCACGGATCGGCCACCCACAGCCCTCCGCTTTTTTACCTTACACGCAGTTGCGAAATACCTTACAGTGAAATACTGTACGCGCATACAGCAAAACAAGGAAAAGCCCCGTGGCCAGTACCGCCCCTGCAACGCCGAGCAGTTATGAACAACTGGGTACGCGTATCCAGAAAATCATCAACAGCCCCATCGCTCAACGCAGCCGCGCCGCCCTGATCTTCCGCCTGGAACAGGAGTCGCCCGACGACTGGGAAACCCTGCTCGAGGAGATCGCCGAGAACGACAACGTCACCCTCGCCCACCGCGACGATGGCGGTGTGCAGATTTTCTGGACGGTGCCGAAGGACGATTGACCGCGCAAGGGGCCTAGGCCAGTGCCTGCAGGTAGGCGCTGGCCTGCCGATAACGGGCCAGCCGTGCCAGGTCGGCCGGGCCTGGGCAGGCGATGCGTGAAAGGTCGCTATTGTCGGCCAGGTCGGCCATTTTGACGGTACGCGCCAGCGGGTCGCAGCCAAGGCGCACGACGAAATCCTCGTAGCTTTCGCCATCACGCCGGCTCAAGGCCAGCAAGGCGGCCAGGATCTTTAGCGTGAAGCCCTCGCGGGCAAGGTCGGAAAGTGTCAGCGGCGTGTCTTCGATCACGTCGTGAAGCACGGCGACGATGCGCTGTTCGGGCGTGGACACCTGCATCATCACCCGCAGGGGGTGCAGGATATACGCCGCACCGCCTTTGTCGTATTGCCCTTCATGCGCTCTGGTGGCTACCACGATGGCCCGCTCCAGTGTAGACATGAGGCCCTCCCCGTTTCAGCCGTCTCACAGAGCAAGCATAGACGGGTCGGGTTACAGATGACAGGCGTCTGTTCCGGCGCTTTCACAGCCAGCGGGAAAAGGCGGCTCGCCTCTATGCAGGCACCTCAGTGCATGGCACCGGCTGCGCCGGTGATCGCCGGCAAGCCGACTCCCACACTAGAGGCCATGCTACAAAGTCAGCGCTGCGCACCGTGCTGAATGACAACCGAATCCGTACCTAGCTTGGCCATGACCTCTGCCTTGCGTGCCTCGGCCTCCTCCTTGGTAGGGAACGGCCCCAGCAGCACCACCGGCTTGCCATTGCGGTATTCGACCGAGGACGGGATGCCCTTCTCGATCAGGCGGGCGGTCATGTCGCTCAATGCGCCCATGTTGGCGCCCTGGATCACCTCGACATCCCAGCCTTGGGGGGCTGGCTGGTCGGCCAAGGCCTCGGCGCGGCGCTGTAACTCGGCGCCGCCGCAGATTTCGCGGATGCGCAGGTTGTTGCCATTGTCGTCGACGATAATGTCGTACTGGCCACCTTCACCCTTGACGGCGACGTAGCTGCGGTAGGCTTCGTACTGCCCGGCATCGTCCTTGCCACGCACCTGACCGCAAATGGTGCCTTTGGTGTCGATCCGCACGTTGCCGAACTTGGCGGTCTTGGGGTTGTGCAGGTGCTCGGCCACCTGCTTGTGCACACCTTCGACCTCGTTCTCACAGCCCACCAGGGCCAGCACTGCCATTACCACTGCCAGTTTGCGCACGCGTGTACCTCCCGTTTCGAAGCGGCGGATTCTAGCATGGCGACCCATGGCACAGACCGCGACCATACGTTACACCTTGCTACATACCGGCCACCCACCGGACGCGTACAATGCAAAAAGGGCGACCCTTTCGGATCGCCCTCTCTGATGTTTGGTAGGCACAATTGGACTCGAACCAACGACCCCCACCATGTCAAGGTGGTGCTCTAACCAACTGAGCTATGTGCCTGTCGTGTGGTGCGCATATTAGTCACCGCATGCGTACCTGTAAAGCGTTTTTTTCAAAAAAATCAAAAACTTTCAGAAGCCTGCCCCACCTGTGGCGCGCGGCCTTCTTTAGAAGCCACAAACAAAAAAGGCGACCCTTTCGGATCGCCCTTTCTGAGATTTGGTAGGCACAATTGGACTCGAACCAACGACCCCCACCATGTCAAGGTGGTGCTCTAACCAACTGAGCTATGTGCCTGTCGTGTGGTGCGCATTCTACGCAATCCAAAACCGCTGTCAACACTTTTTTTCGAGCTAACCTACTGAATCTTAACCTCTTTATAGAGAGGCGCCGCCCAAGGAGCAGTAAAGGATTTTCAACGGACGACTAGCGGGTGTTTATTATTATTGATAGCATCGGTACATTCGTTAAAAATATAAAACACGAGGTTTCTCGAGCATGGCCAATACCCCCTACCCCCAGTCCTACTACGCCGCCTCGGCCAACCCGGTGCCGCCACGTCCGGCGCTGCAGGGTGAGGTGGAAACCGATGTGTGCATCATCGGTGCAGGCTACACCGGCCTGTCCAGCGCCCTGTTCCTGCTGGAAAACGGCTTCAAGGTGAGCATCGTCGAAGCGGCCAAGGTCGGCTTCGGCGCATCGGGCCGCAACGGCGGCCAGATCGTCAACAGCTACAGCCGTGACATCGACGTCATCGAACGCACAGTCGGCCCCAAGCAGGCGCAGCTGCTGGGCCACATGGCCTTCGAAGGCGGCCGCATCATCCGTGAGCGTGTAGCCAAGTACAACATCCAGTGCGACCTGAAGGATGGCGGCGTATTCGCTGCGCTGACCTCCAAGCAGATGGGCCACCTGGAATCGCAAAAGCGCCTGTGGGAACGTTTCGGCCACAATCAGCTGGAGCTGATGGACCAGAAGCGCATCCGTGAAGTGGTCGCCTGCGACAGCTATATCGGCGGCATGCTGGACATGAGCGGCGGCCACATCCACCCGCTGAACCTGGCCCTGGGCGAAGCTGCCGCGGTCGAGTCGCTGGGCGGCATCATTTATGAGCAGACCCCGGCCATCCGCATCGAGCGTGGCGCCAACCCGGTTGTGCACACCCCGCAGGGCAAGGTGCGCGCCAAGTTCATCATCGTCGCCGGCAACGCCTATCTGGGCAACCTGGTGCCGGAACTGGCGGCCAAATCGATGCCATGCGGGACTCAAGTGATCACCACCGAGCCCTTGGGCGAGGAACTGGCCCGCACCCTGCTGCCGCAAGACTACTGCGTCGAGGACTGCAACTACCTGCTCGACTACTACCGCCTGACCAGCGACAAGCGCCTGATCTTCGGCGGTGGTGTGGTTTACGGTGCACGCGACCCGGCCAACATCGAAGCGATCATCCGCCCGAAGATGCTCAAGGCCTTCCCGCAGCTCAAGAACGTCAAGATCGACTACGCCTGGACCGGCAACTTCCTGCTGACCCTGTCGCGTCTGCCACAGGTTGGCCGTATCGGCGACAACATCTATTACTCGCAGGGTTGCTCGGGCCACGGCGTCACCTACACCCACCTGGCGGGCAAGGTGCTGGCCGAGGCATTGCGCGGCCAGGCCGAGCGCTTCGACGCGTTCGCCGGCCTGCCGCACTACCCGTTCCCGGGTGGCCAGATGCTGCGCGTACCGTTCAGCGCCCTGGGTGCGTGGTACTACAGCTTGCGCGACCGTCTGGGCTTCTGATGATGTTGCCAGCACTGGCCTGATCGCCTGCTTGCCGGGGATCAGGCCAGTGCGGGTGGCTTACCTTTCCAGGCTGTCCACGGCCTGCTTAGCCGCCAATTCCTGGCCCGCACGGGCCAACTCGTCGGCAGCCTGCAGCCAGCGCTGCCGGTCCACCTGGGCCGGCAGTTGCCGTGGCGGCTGTACCAGTATCGCCCAGCTCCCCTCTTGCGCCCACGCCGAGGTGAAATCATCGAAGGGCATCATCTGCCGCCGGTGCATCCCTGAACGCAGCAGCACCCGCTGCTTGTAACGGTCAAAACCGATCAGCACCGCATAGCGCGGCTCGCTCCACCACGCCGAACCTTCCTGAAAACGCACCAGCACCGGGTTGCCTGCAGCGACTTGGGTCAACAGGGCGTCCAGCTGTTTGTCCAGCGGGTATACGACCCTGCCGTAATCGCGCGCCACGCGCGGGATGCCGGTGCCCAGCGACTCGGCGCCCTGCGGCAGGTTCAGTGGCTTGTCCAGCAGCCCTGGGGTGATCGGCGCGCCCTGCTGCGAGAGCAACGCCGCCAGCGCCATGGCCCCACTGTGGTTGGCGTTGCCTCGGTAGAACGGCACGCTGCTGATCTCGACCCGCTGCGCAACGCCCTTGACGGCGGCCGGTGGCGCGCTGGCACAGCCTGAGAGGCTCGCGGCCAGCAGGCAGGCCACCATCAGGCGGCGTGGCTCGAAAACCCGGGACTTGAAGGAAATTTGCACCATGGACACTCGCTTGTTCTGGCGCCAGGCTGGCAACGCCCGGCCTTGACCCACGATCATAGGGCGCCAGGCGACGTGGGTATAGCCCGGTGCGGGCTTGGAACCAAACGAACCAAGCAATAGACCTTCGATAGATGGAACGTCACGCGGGGGGAGCTAGACTAAGCAATATCTGGAGGGTGAGCCGAAAGCTGGCCCAAGAGAAGGAGGTAGACATGAGCCTGACCATGGCAATCCTCATGCTGGTAGGTATGTGGCTTAGCGTCGCTGCCGCCATGCTCTGGGGTGTACTACGCATCGTGCGGCGTCATGCACAGCACCATCACCACCTGCCACCGCAGGTTCCGGCCAAGCAGCAGCCGGTCAATCGGGTGCGCCGTCACGCGCAGGCGCATTGATCTTCGCAATTTCCGAGGCCCAATCGCCGGCTTGCCGGCGATTGGGCTGCATAGCAGCCCTGCTAACGCTAACTGACCGGTATTAACCTGCAGGCCACTTTTTTGATCGCAAGCGCTCTACTAAATGCACTGCCCCTAAACCACCTCCTCGAACGGCAACCCCACATAGTTCTCGGCAATGTTCACCAGCCCCGCAGGTGAGGACAGGAAATACTCACGGTCCGCCTCCTGCATCTTCTGCTCCCAGGCATCCTTGTGCTCACCAAAGTCATGCAGCAACTGGGTCATGAACCAGCTGAAGCGCTCGCCTTTCCACACGCGGCGCAGCGCCAAGGGCGAGTACTGCTGCAGCAGGTCGGTGCGCCCTTCGCGGTAGACCTTGACCAGGATGCGGTACAGATAATTCACGTCCGAAGCCGCCAGGTTGAGGCCTTTGGCCCCGGTGGGCGGGACGATGTGTGCGGCGTCACCGACCAGGAACAGGTGCCCATATTGCATGGGTTCGACCACCAGGCTGCGCAAGGGAGCAATGCTCTTTTCCAGCGCCGGGCCGGTGACCAGGCGCGCTGCCACGTCTTCAGGCAAACGGGCCTTGAGTTCGGTCCAGAAACGCTCGTCGGACCAGTCCTCCACGCGTTCATCCAGCGGTACTTGCAGGTAGTAGCGGCTGCGTGTCTGCGAACGCTGACTGCACAGCGAAAAGCCACGCTCGTGATGGGCGTAGATCAGTTCGTGGTTCACTGGCGGCGTATCGGACAGCATTCCTAGCCAGCCGAACGGGTAAACACATTCGTAGTGTTTGAGTACACCTTCGGGGATGCTCTGGCGGGAAACACCATGGAAGCCGTCGCAGCCGGCGATGTAGTCGCAGTCCAGGCGGTGGGTCTGGCCGTCCTTCTCGTAGGTTACGTACGGCCGTTCGCCCTTGAGCTCGTGGGGCCGGACATTGCTGGCCGAATAGATGATCGGCGCACCGCTGGCTTCGCGCGCCTGCATCAGGTCTCGAGTCACTTCGGTCTGGCCATAGACCATGACCGTCTTGCCTCCGGTCAGGCCCTTGAGGTCCAGACGTTGGCGGCGGCCACTTACAAGCAGCTCGACACCTTCGTGCACCAACCCTTCGCGGTCCATGCGCTCGGCAACACCTGCCTCACGCAGCAGGTCGACGGTACCCTGTTCGAGCACACCGGCACGGATGCGGCCAAGTACATAGTCAGGCGTCTGACGTTCAAGAATGACCGTGTCGATCCCGGCCTTGTACAACAGTTGACCAAGCAGAAGCCCAGACGGACCTGCACCGATGATTGCAACCTGAGTTTTCATTGTTGTTCTCTCGTGTTATTAGATTTCTAGCTGCATTTTTACGGGCAGCACAGGCGCAATAGCTGTGCTATCCGATGCAAAACCTGCACTTTTATAAAAAGCGTTCGATTAACGGACAGGCCAGCCGCTCATGAAATCGTCACTCCCCGGCGTCCCGCTGTTTCAGCTGTATGGCGAAAACCAGGCATGGCCCGGTACGGACTTGCTGCATTGCGAGTCGATCCCGGCCCGCAGCCGCCTGCACCACTGGGAAATCAAACCGCACCAGCACGCCGAACTGTTTCAGTTGCTGTATGTGCAACGTGGCCAGGCTCAGGTAGAGATCGAGGGCGTGCGCAGTGCCATTGGCGAAGCGGCAATCCAGGTGGTACCACCGCTGACCGTGCACGGTTTTCGCTTCAGTGCCGATATCCAGGGGCATGTGCTGACCTTCGGCACCGCGCTGGTAGCCAACCTCGAGCAACGCCTGGGTGCACCGCTGGGGGTGCTGGCCAAGCCTGCCTGTTACCCGTTGGGCAAGGACCGTGTGCATCTGCGCAGCCTGATCGACACGCTGCAGCAGGAGTACCAGGGCCATGCTCCGGCACGCGCGCCCCTGCTCGAAGCCCTGGTGACCGCACTGATGGTGTGGATCAGCCGTCGCCAGCAACTGGGCCAGGCGCCGCGCAACCGCGACGAACGTGACCGTCAGTTGCTGGGGCAATACCTGCGCCTGGTCGAAGCGCACTACCGTGAGCACCTGTCGGTGGAGGACTTTGCCGCGCGGTTGAAGATCCCGAGCCTGCAGCTCAACCAACTGTGCCGGGCATTGAGCGGGCAGAGCGCACTGCAACTGGTGCACCAGCGGCTGCTGCTGGAGGCACAGCGAAACCTGATCTATACACGCATAAGCATCGGGCAGTTGTCGGACAGCCTGGGCTTCAGTGATCCGACCTACTTTGCAAGGTTCTTCAAGCGCTTGAGTGGGCAGACACCCAATGGTTATCGTCGCTCGGTGCAGCCTGATTGATTGGCAATGCCTGTACTGGGCGGCAAAGAGAGACAACCCCGCAACACCCTGCTTGACGTATACGTAAACCTGCATTCAGGATACCGCCATACTCCACGCCGAGCCCACGCATGAGCAGCCAGACCTACAGCATTTCCGACCTGTCCCGCGAGCTGGACATCACCACCCGCGCCATCCGTTTCTATGAGGAACAGGGCCTGCTCAGCCCCGAGCGCCGTGGCCTGGAACGCATCTATTCGGCACGCGACAAGGTCAGCCTGAAGCTGATACTGCGTGGCAAGCGCATCGGTTTCTCGCTGGCCGAATGCCGTGAACTGATCGAGCTCTACGACCCCAGCAGCGGTAACCTCAAGCAACTCAACAGCATGCTGGCAAAGATCGCCGAGCGCCGCGCCCAGCTTGAGCAACAGATGCTCGATATTCACCAGATGCAACTGGAGCTGGACACCGCCCAGGAACGTTGCGAACAGGCCCTGGCCGCAACATTGAACAATAACGACAACCGCTGACCCGCCACAGGAACCCCACCATGCCTTTGCCCGAAAAAGTCCGCCTGGTCGAAGTCGGCCCTCGCGACGGCCTGCAGAACGAAGCCCAGCCCATCAGTGTCGCGGACAAGGTGCGCCTGGTCGACGACCTTACCGACGCCGGGCTGGCCTACATTGAAGTCGGCAGTTTCGTTTCGCCCAAATGGGTGCCGCAGATGGCCGGCTCTGCCGACGTGTTTGCCGCTATCGAGCAACGCGCGGGTGTTACCTATGCGGCCCTGGCGCCCAACCTGCGAGGGTTCGAAGACGCCCTGGCGGCCGGGGTGAAGGAAGTGGCAGTGTTCGCCGCCGCCTCCGAAGCGTTCTCCCAGCGCAACATCAATTGTTCGATCAGTGAGAGCCTCCAGCGTTTCGAGCCGATCATGCAGGCGGCGCGCAGCCACGGTGTGCAGGTGCGCGGTTACGTTTCCTGCGTGCTCGGCTGCCCGTATGAAGGCAGGGTCAGTGCCGAACAGGTCGCCCCTGTGGCCAAGGCCCTGCATGACATGGGCTGCTACGAAGTCTCTCTGGGCGACACCATCGGTACTGGCACCGCAGGCGATACCCGCAGGCTGTTCGAGGTTGTCTCGGCGCACGTGCCGCGTGAGCAACTGGCCGGCCACTTCCACGATACCTACGGCCAGGCGCTGGCCAACGTGTATGCCAGCCTGCTCGAAGGCATCAGTGTGTTCGACAGCTCGGTGGCCGGCCTTGGGGGTTGCCCCTATGCCAAGGGCGCAACGGGCAATATCGCCAGCGAGGATGTGGTGTACCTGCTGCAAGGGCTTGGGATTGAAACCGGCATCGACCTGGGCCGCTTGATCGCCGCCGGGCAGCGTATCAGCAAGGTGCTGGGCCGGGCCAACGGCTCTCGTGTGGCGCGGGCACGCAGCGCACAGTGATTCACACGGTTGTCACGTATGTGTGGGTGAGTGTTACCGCCCCCACAGCCGTCAGCAAAAAATCGGGTAACAGGGAAACAATTCGACAGAATTTCACGGCACCCAAATCATGCGAATCAGGACAAACCATTGATTTTAAAGGGTTTAAAAAAGTTGGCACGGCACCTGCTATATCTTTGGTACAACAACAACAAAAAATGCGATACCCAATAAAAACAACATGTAACGGCTCTGACATAACAAGAACAACACGGCAGAGGCGCAGCAAGCAGATTTTTTTGGAGTAGACACGCTTTTCAGGGGTTCGCCCCGCGGTCTGGCACAGAACAATAAAACTACCTCAAGGTAGCGGCAGTCAGCATCGGATCCCCAGGATGAAAGCAGGTCAGCGCTCAAAAAAATACGTTTGCTCTTGACCCCGGTTGGGGGTCACCCGCAACACCAAGGCAGGCCTACAAAAACAACAAAAGGCCGGCCTCAATAATAAGAAAAGAGCAGGCAACAACGCTTTGAGGGGAGCTTCGGCTCCCCTCAGTGCTTCCTGCCCTCCTCCTCCTGCTGTTTCTCCTCGTCCTGCCCCTCGACCTTTTCCACCACTATCGGCATCGTGGCCAGCACCAGCAGCGCAAGCACTGTGCTGATCAGCGCCGTCGCCTCACGCCCCATGCCTGCAGCGGTACCGATTGCCGCCGTCATCCACAGGCCGGCGGCCGTGGTCAGGCCTTTGACGTGGCTGGTATCGCGACCATTACCTTTGAGGATGGTGCCCGCACCGAGGAAACCGATACCGGCGACGATGCCCTGGATTACCCGGCTCATGGCCTGCTCGTCGGCACCTGCCATGCTTGGCGCCAGCACGAATAATGCGGCGCCCACCGATACCAGCATATGTGTACGCACACCAGCGGACTTGCCTTTGTGCTCGCGCTCGAAGCCCAGAACGGCCCCCAGAATGGCTGCCATCAGCAGGCGCAGGATGATACGGGTGACGTCGCGCACTTCTGTGATGTCGGCGAATTCTGCTTGAATGGTTTGCCAGATGAGGTCCATGGGTCGTTTCTCAGACGCAAGCTGTGTGCTGCCCCCACCTTCCATTCACGAGCAATGCAGGCGAAAAGGCCGGCAGAGGCGCCTTTGTGGGTTGACCCGTGCACGCCCGATAAAGTGCCGTGCAGCAGCTTGATGCAGCAACCTGCTACCGCTCGCGGTCACACCTGTAACCGCAAACCGGAGGACCACCCCATGCCCGTCGAAATCGAAGAAAGCACCCGCCGCTGCACCCTCATAGGCGAAGACCTGCGCATCGAAGGCGATGGCCCGGACATCGAGATCGTTACAGATGAGCAGTTGCACATGTCTGTGGCACTGCTCGCAGGCCAGCGTGTCCCGATCACCGAAGCCGAAGCCGACGCGCTGACCGTCGCCGGTGCCGTGGACAGCCGAAAGCATTTGAAGGCGAGCGTTCCTGGCTCGGTAATCTAGCGCGGCAGAAGCACTGCCTGGCAACTGATCCGGTTTTTGGTGCATGGCCTGAGCCTGTACTGAAAACCGCTTCGGGGCCATAGTGTGGGTGAATTGCCTGTTCACCCTGCTTGCCGAGCCCTCATGAAACGCTACGAACGATTTGCCGATGACATTGCCGAACTGATCCGCTCCGGCGTGCTCGGCCCCGGCCAGCGCGTGCCTTCGGTGCGCTACGCCAGTCAGACGCACGGGGTCAGCCCGTCGACCGTGTTCCAGGCTTACTACCTGCTCGAACGCCGCGGGCTGATCCGCGCACGGCCGCGTTCAGGCTATTTCGTCACTGCCCATGCACCGCGTCAGTTCAGCGAGCCACAGCCACTGGAGCCGTTGAGCGAATCGACTGACGTGGATGTCAGCGCCTTGGTGTTCTCGATACTCGAGTCGATCAAGGACCCGAATACCGTGCCGTTCGGGTCGGCATTCCCCAGCCCGGAACTGTTCCCGCTGCAGCGCCTGTCGCGCTCGCTGGCCAGCGCCAGCCGGGCCATGGACCCGCGCATGGTGGTCACCGACCTGTCACCGGGCAACCCGCAACTGCGCCGGCAGATCGCCCTGCGCTACATGGTCGGCGGGCTGATGCTGCCCATGGAGGAATTGCTGATCACCAACGGCGCGCTGGAAGCACTGAACCTGTGCCTGCAGGCGGTCACCGAGCCGGGTGACCTGGTGGCGGTCGAAGCACCGGCCTTCTACGCCTGCCTCCAGGTGCTGGAACGGCTCAAGCTCAAGGCGGTGGAGATACCCGTGCAGCCGCGCGAGGGCATGGACCTGGCCGCGCTCGCCCAGACCTTGGAGAAGCACCCGGTCAAAGCCGTGTGGTGCATGACCAACTTCCAGAACCCGGTGGGCGCGAGCATGCCCGAGGCGAAGAAACAGGCATTGGTGGCGTTGCTGCAACGCCATCAGGTGCCGCTGATCGAGGACGACGTCTACGCCGAGCTGTATTACTCGCAGCAGGCGCCCAAGCCCGCCAAGGCCTTCGACACGCAAGGCCTGGTGATGCACTGCGGCTCGTTCGCCAAGAGCCTGGCGCCCGGTTACCGCATTGGCTGGGTAGCCGCCGGGCGCTTTGCCCAGAAGATCGAACGGCTCAAGCTGATGACCTCGCTGTGCGCCTCGATGCCGGCCCAGGCCGCCATTGCCGACTACCTGGAACACGGCGGGTATGACCGCCACTTGCGCAAACTGCGCTATGCGCTGGAGGGCCAGCAAGCCAACATGCTCGCCACCATCTCGCGGTATTTTCCGCCGCAGACGCGAGTCAGCCAGCCTTCTGGCGGCTACTTTCTGTGGCTGGAACTGCCCGAACGGATAGATGCACTGAAGCTGTTCCACATGGCCTTGGCCCAAGGCATCAGCATCGCTCCGGGGCCCATATTTTCGCCCACCCGCCGCTTTGGCAACTGCATCCGCCTGAACTACGGCACCCCTTGGGGCGACACCGCCGAACGGGCAATGGAAACCCTGGGCCGCATCATCCGCTCATTCTGACGGCAAACTGCCCACTCGTGCGCAATCTGGCGAGATGGCGGCTAGGCGTACCAGAGCCGTCGCGTTAAAGTCTGGCCACGCACCGCTGCCGGACGTCGCCAATGCCTCTGAACGAGATGCTCGCCCTGCGCGAGGAAATCGCAACCCTGCGCCGCCGTAACGCGCAGCTTGAAGCCGAACTGCAGCAACACCCGCATCTGGGCCTCGATGTCTACCGCTTTCTGTTCGAGAGCATGGATGAAGGCTTCTGCATCATCGAATTCATTGACGGCCCGCATGGCCCGCTGAGTGATTTCGTGCACGTGCTCGTCAACCCGGCCTATGCCAGGCATGCCGGCATCGCTGACGTGACCGGCCAGAAAATGCGCGACATATTGCCTGATGAAGCCGACGCCTGGGTTGCCCGCTACGGTCCAGTGCTGCATACCGGCACCCCCCTGCAATTCGAGCAGCAATTGCGAGCCAGCGGCCGCGTTTTGTCAGTGAGCAGCTTTCGCGTCGAGCCGGCGCAGCGCCGGCAGGTTGCGGTTCTGTTCAAGGATGTCACCGAGCGACGCAAGACCGAGCAGGCCCTCGAGCAGCTCAATGCGCACCTGGAGCAAAGGGTCAGCGAAGCCCTGGCACAGCGCAGCCTGTTCGCAGAGCTTATCGACCAGAGCGCAGCCAACGTGCATGTGCTCGATAGCGGCATGCACTGGCTGGCCGTCAATCGCAAGGCCAGGGAGGACTTCCGGTTCCTGTATGGTCAGACACCGGTAGTCGGCGCCTGCATGCCCCCCCTGATGGGTGACAATGCCGCGGACCGGGATGCGATCCTGCCCTTGTGGCGACGGGCACTGCAGGGCGAGCAGTTCACCGCAACCGGTGCATTCGGCCAGCCGCCGGACCAGCGCCATTATGAACTGCGCTTCAATGCCCTGCGCGATGCTGCAGGTACCCCGGTGGGTGCTTACCTGTTCGCCTACGACATCAGCGAGCGGGTACAGCAGCAGCAACGCCTTGCCAACGCAGAGCAGGCACTGCGTCAGGCGCAAAAAATGGAGGCCGTCGGGCAGCTTAGCGGCGGCATCGCACATGACTTCAACAACTTGCTGGGCAGCATCCTCAATACCCAGGAACTGATCCAGCTGCGCCTGCGACAACAGCGCTATACCGGGCTGGAAAACTTACTCGAACTGTCCAACAGTACGGCCAAACGCGCCTCGTCGCTGGTGCACCGACTGCTGGCATTTTCGCGCCAGCAAACCCTGCAACCCCGTTCCACCGAGGTGGCGGCGCTGCTGGGCGACATGCAGGAGCTGGTGCGCAGAACGATCGGCCCTTCCATTTCCCTGCACAGCCGGTTCGCGCCTGAACTCTGGCCAACCTTTATCGACCCGCCACAATTGGAAAGCGCATTGCTCAACCTGTGCATCAATGCCCGCGACGCGCTGCCTGACGGTGGTGTCATCAGCATTCATGGCGACAATGTGGCGCTCGACAGCGATCAGGCACGCCCTTTGGGGTTGCCTTGCGGCGACTACGTGCGCCTCAGCGTTGTCGACAACGGCTGCGGTATGAGCGAGGAAGTGGTTGCACGCGCCTTCGACCCGTTCTTCTCCACCAAACCCAACGGCCGGGGCACCGGCCTTGGGTTGTCGATGACCTACGGTTTCGTGCGCCAGTCTGGCGGGCAGTTACGCTTGCTTTCTCAACCCGGCAAGGGCACACGCGTTGAACTGTACCTTCCGCGCCATCACGCACAGCCCGTGCAGCAGGCCCTGCCCTCCAAGACCGGCTCACTGGATAGGCACCGTGCGGGCGGGCAGCGCATCGTGCTGGTGGAAGACCAGCTAGCCCTGCGCTTGGTGATCCGCGAGGTGCTGGAAGAACAGGGTTATCAGGTCGAAGCCTTCGAGACTGGCGCTGCCGCCCTGGCACACTTGCAAGGCAGCGAGCGGCCGGACCTGCTGCTAAGCGACATCGGCCTGCCCGACGGCCCCAACGGTCGCCAGGTGGCTGAGCGCTACCGGCAACAGTATCCCGGCATTGAACTGCTGTTCATCACCGGCTATGACAACAGTGTGGCGCTGGGAGACGATCAGTTGCTGCAAGGCAGCCATGTACTGGGCAAACCGTTCGAGCTGGATGCGCTGGCCGAGTGCGTCCATCAACTGCTGGCGGCCAGGCAGCCGTGAGCGGTGGCGCTCAGCGCCCGCCGCCCAGGTCGAGAAAACTGCCAGTGGAATAAGACGCCTTGTCCGACAGCAGCCAGAGAATCGCCTCGGCCACTTCTTCCGGGCGGCCGCCGCGCCCCATGGGCAAGCCAGGCTCGAGCTTGGCGACACGGTCGGGGTCGCCGGACAGGGCGTGGAAGGCGGTATGAATGTAGCCTGGGCGCACGCCATTGACCCGCACCCCCTCACCTGCCACCTCCTTGGCCAAGCCGATGGTGAAGGTATCGAGGGCACCTTTGGAGGCGGCGTAGTCGACGTATTCGTTGGGTGAGCCCAGGCGCGCAGCGACCGATGACACATTGACGATGGCCCCGCCTTGGCCGCCGTGGCGGCGGGCCATGCGCAGCAATGCGTGCTTGGCGCAAAGCATCGGCCCGACCACATTGGTTTTCATCACCTTGAGCAGGCGGAACTCCGACATGTCTTCGACACGGCTTTGCTGGCCGATGGTGCCGGCGTTGTTCACCAGTGCGGTGACGGGGCCTAGCTCTTCATCGACGCGATGGAACAGCTGGATCACCTCGTCCTCGACACTGGCGTCTGCACGCACACAGATGGCCTGGGCGCCGAGTGCGCGCACCTGGGCAAGAATGCCTTGCGCGGCCTGGTCATCGGCGTGGTAGTTGATGCAGATGCGGTAACCCTCGCGGGCGGCCTGCATGGCGGTGGCGGCGCCGATGCCACGGCTGGCGCCGGTGATGACAATGACTTTCTCCATGGCCCTGCCAAATCGCTTGGAAAGATAGCGTCGACAATAGGGGAAAAGCCAGCCGCTGGGAATGACCCAGCACAACAGGTCAGGCGATATCAGCCCGAGCTCAGGGCTCGAACCCTTCCACGATGATCACCTCTGCCTTGGCCACCCCTTGGCGATGGGTGCACGCTTGCTGATACAACTCGGATCGATAGCAGGCCAGCGCCTGCTCGTAGGTCTGGAACTCGATCACCACACTGCGCTGGGGGCTTCGCCGCCCTTCCATCGCCTCGCTGCGCCCGCCCCGGGCGAGGAACCGCCCGCCGAATGCGGCAAAGGCGGCGGGCGCACGTTGGGTGTACTGCTGATACTGCTCGGGGTCGGTCACGTCCACGTGGGCAATCCAATACGCTTTCATCCGCTACTCTCCTGTTGCAAAACTATTTGTGTATGATGGTATACCATAATAATCACCCATTCACAGTGAGCGTGCAGCATGGCTTTCAATACGATCGAAGAACTCCTCGAGGACTACCGCCAAGGCAAGATGGTACTGCTGGTTGACGACGAGGATCGGGAGAACGAAGGCGACCTGCTGATCGCCGCCGAGCGCTGCGACGCTCAGGCCATCAACGTCATGGCCCGCGAAGCGCGGGGCCTGATCTGCCTGACCCTGACCGACGAGCATTGTCAGCGCTTGGGGCTTGAGCAGATGGTACCGGCCAACGGCAGTGCGTTCAGCACCGCCTTCACCGTATCGATCGAGGCCGCTACGGGGGTTACCACGGGTATTTCTGCGGCCGACCGGGCACGCACCGTGGCTGCAGCCATGGCCGCCGATGCCCGCCCGGAGGATCTGGTGCAGCCCGGCCACATCTTCCCGCTACGCGCCCGCGAAGGCGGTGTGCTGAACCGCGCCGGCCATACCGAAGCGGGTTGCGACCTGGCACGCCTGGCCGGTTTTGCCCCGGCGTCGGTGATCGTGGAGGTGCTCAACGACGATGGCACCATGGCCCGTCGACCGGACCTGGAAGTGTTCGCCGCCCGGCACGGCATCAAGATCGGCACCATCGCCGACCTGATCCATTACCGCCTGAGCACCGAGCAGACCATCAAGCGCATCGGTGAACGCGAACTGCCGACCGTGCACGGCACCTTCCGCCTGGTGACCTATGAAGACCGTATCGAAGGCGGTGTGCACATGGCCATGGTGATGGGCGATATCCACCGCGAACAGCCGACCCTGGTGCGCGTGCACGTAATCGACCCGCTGCGCGACCTGGTCGGTGCCGAATATGCCGGGCCGGCCAACTGGACCTTGTGGGCTGCGCTGCAGAAGGTCGCTGAGGAAGGTGCCGGGGTGGTGGTGATCCTGGCCAACCATGAATCGTCGCAGGCGCTGCTTGAGCGCATACCGCAACTGACCCAGCCGTTGCGCCCCTACCAGCGTGGGCAATCGAAGGTGTACTCGGAAGTCGGCACCGGCGCGCAGATTCTCCAGGACCTGGGCGTTGGCAAGCTGTGCCACCTGGGCCCACCGCTCAAGTATGCGGGCTTGGCCGGGTATGAGCTGGAAGTGGTGCAGAGCATACCTTTCGAGCCCCAGGGCTGAAAGCTGCAAGTTGAAGCGGATCTGCGGCGCAACGCGATCTGCTTTGACTTGAAGCTCGCAGCTTGAGGCTTGCAGCTTCGAGGCGAGAAAGAGTGATGGCCGGTAGCCTCCCGCTCTTGCCAAAATCTTGGAATACCATAATATGATATCCCGTAGACCTTGAAATCACAGGCCGCCACCTACACTCACCAAACGGCCACCGACACATTGTTTTAGCTGCTCCCCGAATAATGTTGGCGGGCGCACTACCAGCCCGCCTCGAATAACAAAAAGCAACGAGGGCGTAACCATGCTGTTGAGCAAACGTGTAACCGCAGTGCTGTCCGCCAGCCTGCTGACCCTGGCATGTCAGGCCACCCAGGCCGCCGACAGCCTCAACTTCGTCAGCTGGGGCGGTACCACCCAGGACGCCCAGAAAGAAGCATGGGCCGTACCTTTCAGCAAATCGACCAACATCAAAGTGGTGCAGGACGGCCCGACCGACTACGGCAAGCTCAAGGCCATGGTCGAGAGCGGCAACGTGCAGTGGGACGTGGTCGACGTGGAAGCCGACTTTGCCCTGCGGGCCGCCAGCGAAGGCCTGCTCGAACCCCTCGATTTCAACACCATCGCGCGCGACAAGATCGACCCACGCTTCGTCTCCGACCATGGCGTCGGTTCGTTCTTCTTCTCGTTCGTGCTCGGCTACAACGAAGGCAAGCTCGGCGCCAACAAGCCGGTGGACTGGACCGCGCTGTTCGACACCAAGACCTACCCCGGCAAACGCGCCCTGTACAAGTGGCCAAGCCCCGGCGTACTGGAACTGGCCCTGCTGGCCGACGGCGTGCCAGCCGACAAGCTCTACCCGCTGGACCTGGACCGCGCCTTCAAGAAACTCGACACCATCAAGAAAGACATCGTCTGGTGGGGCGGTGGTGCCCAGTCGCAGCAGCTGCTGGCCTCCGGTGAAGCCTCGCTCGGCCAGTTCTGGAACGGCCGCGTCTATGCCCTGCAGCAAGATGGAGCGCCGGTGGGCGTGAGCTGGAAGCAGAACCTGGTCATGGCCGATTTCCTGGTCATCCCCAAGGGCGCCAAGAACAAGGACGCGGCCATGAAGTTCCTGGCCCAGGCCAGCAGCGCCGAAGGCCAGGCCGAGTTCGCCAACAAGACCGCCTACGCGCCGGTGAACCTGGACAGCGTGGCCAAACTCGACAAAGACCTCGCGCAGAACCTGCCGACCGCCTACGCCCAGGACCAGGTCACCCTGGACTTCGCCTACTGGGCCAAGAACGGCCAGGCCATCGCCGCGCGCTGGAATGAGTGGTTGGTGAAATGAAAGTCGCCATCAATGCCCTGCAAAACGCGCAAGGTGCCCCCACGGGCACCGGCGCTCCGGGGACGGCCCCGCGCCGCGTGAGCCTCGGCCAGCGCTGGAAAGGCAGCCGCAACCTGTTGCCCGCCCTGCTGTTCCTTGGCCTGTTCTTCTTCGCCCCGCTGATCGGCCTGTTGCTGCGCGGCGTGCTGGAGCCGGTGCCGGGGCTGGGCAACTACGAGCAGCTGTTCGCCAACTCGGCGTATGCGCGGGTACTGTTCAACACCTTTTCGGTGGCCGGCGTCGTCACCCTGATCAGCGTGTTGCTGGGCTTCCCGCTGGCCTGGGCAATCACCCTGGTGCCCAACGGCTGGGGCCGCTGGTTGCTGAACATCGTGCTGTTGTCGATGTGGACCAGCCTGCTGGCGCGTACCTATTCGTGGCTGGTGCTGCTGCAGGGCTCGGGGGTGATCAACAAGGCGTTGATGGCGCTGGGCATCATCGATGCCCCGCTGGAAATGGTGCACAACCTGACCGGCGTGGTGATCGGCATGAGCTACATCATGATCCCGTTCATCGTGCTGCCGCTGCAGGCGACCATGCACGCCATCGACCCGATGGTCCTGCAGGCCGGCTCCATCTGCGGCGCAAGCCCCTGGACCAACTTCTGGAAGGTGTTCCTGCCACTGTGCCGCTCGGGGCTGTTCTCCGGTGCGCTGATGGTGTTCGTCATGTCGCTGGGCTACTACGTCACCCCGGCACTGCTTGGTGGCGCGCAAAACATGATGCTGCCCGAATTCATCATCCAGCAGGTGCAATCGTTCCTTAACTGGGGCCTGGCCAGCGCCGCCGCCGCACTGCTGGTGGTCATCACCCTGGTGCTCTTCTACCTGTACCTGAAGCTGCAACCGGAATCACCGGTCGGCAACGCGAGGTAAACCGCCATGCTTCTGTCTCCCAATGCCATGGGGCGCCCGCTGCGCACGGGCCTGTACCTGACCACCGGCGTGATTGCGGCCTTCCTGCTGCTGCCGGTAGTGTTCATCATCCTGCTGTCGTTCGGCTCATCGCAGTGGCTGGTCTTCCCGCCACCAGGCTGGACCTTCAAGTGGTATGCGCAGTTCTTCGCCAACCCGGAGTGGATGGACGCCGCCCTGGCCAGCTTCAAGGTCGCCGTGCTGACCACCATCGCCGCCGTGCTGCTGGGCCTGCCTACTGCATTCGCCCTGGTGCGTGGCCGCTTCCCCGGCCGCGAAATGCTCTACGGGCTGTTCACCATGCCGATGATCGTGCCGCTGGTGATCATTGCCGTGGCGGTGTATGCACTGTTTCTGAAGCTCGGCTATACCGGCACGCTGTTCGCCTTCGTGGTCAGCCACGTGATCGTCGCCCTGCCCTTCACCATCATTTCGATCATCAACTCGCTCAAGCTGTTCGACCAGTCGATCGAGGATGCCGCGGTGATCTGCGGCGCCTCACGCCTGCAAGCGATCTTCAAGGTGACCTTCCCGGCCATTCGCCCGGGGATGATCGCCGGCGGCCTGTTTGCCTTCCTGGTCTCGTGGGACGAGGTGGTACTGAGCGTGATGATGGCCAGCCCCGACCTGCAAACCTTGCCCGTGAAGATGTGGACCACCCTGCGCCAGGACCTGAGCCCGGTGATCGCCGTCGCCTCGACGCTGCTGATCGGCCTGTCGCTGATGGTCATGGTCATTGCCGCCGCCTTGCGCCGGCGCACCGAAACGAACGCCTGAGCGCCCGGAGAAAACAACAATGAGTGCAGTGATCAAAGACAACGCGCACAACAAGACCCTGGTCAGCCTGCGCGGCCTGAACAAGCATTACGGTGACTTCACCGCCGTGGATAATCTCGACCTGGAAATCCAGGACGGCGAGTTTCTCACCTTCCTCGGCTCCAGCGGCTCGGGCAAGTCCACCACCCTGTCGATGCTGGCCGGGTTCGAGACGCCCAGCAGCGGCGAGATTCTGGTCGAGGGCCAGTCGCTGGTGAATGTGCCACCGCACAAGCGCGACATCGGCATGGTGTTCCAGCGTTACTCGCTGTTCCCGCACCTGAATGTGCGTGACAACATCGCCTTCCCCTTGGCCATCCGCAAGCTCGGCGCGGCGGAAACCAAGAAGCGGGTCGACGCCATGCTCAAGCTGGTACAACTGGAGGCGTTCGCCCACCGCAAACCCTCGCAGATGTCGGGCGGCCAGCAACAGCGTGTGGCGATTGCCCGCGCCCTGGTGTACGAACCACGCATCCTGCTGATGGACGAGCCACTCGGCGCGCTGGACAAGAAACTGCGCGAAGACCTGCAGGATGAACTGCGCCAGCTGCACCGCCGGCTGGGCATCACCATCGTCTACGTCACCCACGACCAGGAAGAAGCCATGCGCCTGTCCCAGCGCATCGCCATCTTCAGCCACGGCAAGATCGTCGGCCTGGGCACCGGCTATGACCTCTACCAGAACCCGCCCAACGCCTTTGTCGCCTCGTTCCTGGGCAACTCCAACTTCCTGCGCATCACGGCCAGCAGCAACGGTGCCGGCAGTTTCGAAGGCCAGCCAGTGGCGATCCGCCTGACGCCTGGCCTGGCGGCAGGCCAAGATGCGCTGATCATGGTACGCCCGGAAAAGGCCCTGGCACTCACCACCGACCAGGCTGCACGCGAGCCGTTGCCAGCGGGCTGGAACGAAGTGCTTGCCAAGGTTGGCGAAGTGCTGTTCCTCGGTGAAAGCCAGACCTGCCATGTAATGACCCCGGGCGGTACTGAACTGACCGTGAAAGCACTGTCGGCTGCGGGTATGTCCATGCAGCCCGGAGACACCGTGAAGGTCCGCTGGGCGGTTGCAGACGCCTGCATCTACACCGAATGGGCGCAAAGCGACCTGAGCAAGTCGGCCGGCGCGCACTGAGCATCAGCAGCAGGTAAATGATTGACGCGTATCCCGACCAATGGTCATATGCGCGCCAGTTTCAGGTGTCCTGCGCCGCCGCGCGCAGGGTGAAACGGGAAGCCGGTGCGTCGTGGTTCACGACAAGTCCGGCGCTGCCCCCGCAACGGTAAGCGAGCGAAGCCTTCGACACACCACTGTGCACACGCATGGGAAGGTGAAGGCCTCATGACCCTCGCAAGCCCGGAGACCGGCCTGAAGCTTCACTTGGCAACCCGCGGTGGGCGGGCGCAGGCCGGTATCCGCGTGCGCGTCTGCGCCTGCGGTGGTTGTGCCTTTGCGTGTTTTCCACCGGGATCCATTCATTCCTGCAGCAGTGGAAAGACATGTCCCGTTTCTTCAAGCTTCACCCTCTGGCAGCCTGCCTGGCGGTCGCCCTGCCGGCCCTGGCCGATGACCACGACAACCCTGCGCTGGCGCTGCCATCCACAGCCATCACCGACACCCGCGCTGAGCAAAAGGTCGACCTCGCCACGCCGACCCAGGCCGGTTCACGCCTGAACCTCAGCGCCCTGGAAACACCGGCCAGCACCACGAGCATCACCGCCGAACAGATCCAGCAGCGCAACAACCTCACCGTGCAGGAGGCCGTGACCCGCTCGCCGGGCATCACCTTCATCGGCAGCCCGGGCGATGGCGGCACCGGCCTTTCGGCGCGCGGCTTTACCGGACACGGTTCAGTGATGACCCTGTTCGACGGCGCACGCTTGTATACCGGGGCCGGCACCCAGACCTTTCCAGTCGACCCGTGGATGGTAGAGCGTATCGATGTGATCCGGGGCCCGGCCTCGGTACTGTATGGTGAGGGCGCCACCGGCGCGGTGATCAACGTCATCCCGAAAAAGCCGTTCACCGGCGACATTCACAACCACCTGCGCCTTGGCTATGGTTCCTGGGACCGCCAGCAACTAGGCCTGGACAGCGGTGGCAGCCTCAGCAAGCGCCTGAGTTACCGCCTGACCCTTGACCAGCAGGCTGGCAATGGCTGGGTCGACCGCACCAACTCGCGCAGCCTTGCCCTGAGTGCCGCACTGCGATTCGATGCCACTGACGACCTGAGCTTTACCCTGGCCCACGAGCGCGGCGACGCCGAGCCCGCCAATTACTACGGTACGCCGCTGATCGACGGCCACTACCGCAGCAGCCTGCGCAAGAAGAACTACAACATTCAGAATGACGTGCAGCGCTACCATGACGAATGGACCCGCTTCACCACTGACTGGGCCATCAGTGACCAGCTCAGTGCCAGCAACCAGCTGTACTACATCAAGAGCCGCCGGCACTGGCGCAATGCCGAGGATTACAGCTGGGACGCCGACCGCCAACAGCTGCTGCGACAGAGCTACCTGCAGATCAAGCATGATCAGGAGCAGATAGGCGATCGCCAGACGTTCACCTTCGACCATGCGCTGTTCGGGCTTGCCAGCAGGACGATGGTTGGCGCCGAGTACAATAAGGTGCGCTTCAACGTTGACAGCAACTCGCCGTACAACGATGTCGGCGGCGACTATATCGACCCGTGGCATCCAGCCCCTGGCTGGTTCCACAGTGCTTCGCCCCTGCGACCGCAAACCTTGTCCACGACCCACACCTTCGCTCTGTTCGCCGAAAATCGCCTGCAGCTGACTGATCGCCTTTCGCTGGTGACCGGCGTGCGTCGAGACCAGAACCACATTGACCGCAACAACCTCACCGACGACACGCGCAGCGACCGCAGCCTGCAAGGTGGCAACTGGCGCGCAGGGCTGGTGTTCGCCATCAGTGACGACCTGGCGCTGTACGGCCAGTACTCTACCAGCGAGGACGGGGTGAACGACCTGATCAGTCTCAACCCTGCGCAAATGAACTACGACCTCACCGAGTCCAAGCAGACCGAGCTGGGCCTGAAGCAGCGCTTCTGGGAAGGCCGTGGTGAATGGACGCTGGCGGCCTACCACATCGTCAAGAAAAAGCTGCTGGTGGATGACCCTATCACCCATGAAAAGCAGCAGGCCGGGCAACAAACCTCCGACGGCCTGGAGGCGAGCCTTGAGCTGGCCTTGCCGCAGCAGTGGCAGGTCTCAGCCAATGCGTCACTGGTGCGCGCAAAATACGATGAGTTCGACGAAATGGTGGCCGGTGTAACACAGGATCGCGCCGGCAATCGCCCGTCCAACGTGCCACGGCGTACTGCCAACCTATGGCTGACCAAGGGCTTCGGCCAGCAAGTGGAGGCCGGCATTGGCGCACGGTACGTGGACGACCGCTATGCCAATACGGCCAACACTCAGCGTGCGCCGGGCTATACCGTGGTCGATGCCAACATCGGCTGGCAGCTGTTACCGGATGTGCGCCTGGTGCTGCAGGTAAACAACCTGTTTGACCGTGAATATGTGGCTTCGGCGTTCAGTGGCACGCAATGGATCATGGGCACGCCGCGGTCGTATTTCGCGACAGTGGATTACAGCTTCTGATTTGAGCTGACTGTATCGGCCTCATCGCCGGTAACCCGGCCCCCACAGCCCCCCCGCTGCTCTCGAGCTCAGCGCAAACCCAGTGGGAGCTGGCTTGCCGGCGATGACGGCTGAACCGCCACTGCAAAAACCACTACCCGGCACAAATGAAATAGTTATAAGATAACGTTTCATTTGACATCCATTCCTGCCTGCGACCCCTCCATGACAAGTGCCGCCGCCACCCCCACCCAGCTCACCCAACGCCTGCAGAGCATCGATGCCCTGCGCGGCCTGGTGATCCTGTTCATGCTGCTCGACCACGTCCGCGAGACATTCTTCCTGCATCGCCAGGTCAGCGACCCGATGAGCATCGACGCCACCGACCCGTCCCTGTTCTTCAGCCGCACCCTGGCACACCTGTGTGCACCAGTGTTCGTACTGCTCACTGGCCTGTCAGCCTGGCTGTACGGCGAGAAGTATCAGGGCCGCAGCGATGTCTCGGCGTTCCTGTTCAAGCGCGGCCTGTTCCTGGTAGTGCTGGAGTTCACCCTGGTGAATTTCGCCTGGACCTTCCAGCTGCCGCCCAGTGTCATCTACCTGCAGGTGATCTGGGCCATCGGGGTCAGCATGATCGCCCTGTCGCTGCTGGTATGGCTGCCGCGCCCGGCGCTGGTTGTGCTGGGCGCAGTGATCATCGCCGGGCACAACCTGCTCGACGGCCTGCACTTTGGCGCTGAGTCGGCGATGCATGTGCCGTGGGCGATCCTGCATGACCGTGGCTGGCTGGAGCTCTCTGAAAGCCTGCGCCTGCGCACCTCCTACCCGGTACTGCCGTGGATCGGCGTCATTGCCTTGGGCTATGGCCTGGGCCCTTGGTTCGCCCGTGGCAGCGATGCCGGCCAGCGTCAGTACCGCCTGCTGCTGGCAGGGGTCATCGCCCTGCTCGGCTTCATGGCGCTGCGCATGCTCAATGGCTACGGCGAAGCGCCGTGGAGCGGCTACCCGACGCTTACCCAGACCGTTATGAGTTTCTTCAACATCACCAAATACCCGCCTTCGTTGTTGTTCCTGGCCCTGACCCTGGGCTGCGGCCTGCTGTTGCTGCGCGCCTTTGAGCGCGCAGGGCAAGCCCGCTGGATCGGTGCCCTGGCGGTGTTTGGCGCGGCACCGATGTTCTTCTATCTGCTGCACCTGTACGTGTTGAAACTGATGTACCTGGCCAGCGTCGCCCTGTTCGGCCGCAATCACGGCGACTACTTCGGTTTTGACGGTATTGGCGCGGTGTGGCTGGGTGCTGTGCTGCTGGCCATGGCGCTGTACCTGCCGGTGCGCTGGTTCGCCAGGCTCAAGGCGCGCCGACGCGACATCACCTGGCTCAAGTACTTCTGATTTAGCGTTTTCACCGGCTGCCTGATGGTCTACCATGCGGGCCGCCGGTTTCCACCATGGAAATAATAGGGAATCCCAGGCCGCCCAGGCGCGCCAAACGGAACTGCCCCCGCAACTGTAGGTGCCGAGCCCGCTCCATCGATGCCACTGGATCAGCCGATCCGGGAAGGCCGGAGCCGGGTGATGACGCACCAGTCAGGAGACCTGCCGGCTTACATTCACCAACCGGCGGGGTGTCCGGGATTGGCCATCAGAGTTGCCCCTGTCGCCTGCAGGGGCGCGGCGATGCCTGTCCGTGCGTTCCTTCCGTGAACTGTCCGATAGGAGATCGCCCCGCATGCTGTCCCGTTTCGCCACCCTGCTCGCCGGCTTGAGCCTAACCGGCGCGGCTCAGGCCGCCGCCACGCACTACCCGCTGACCGTGGACAACTGCGGCATGCCGCAGACCTTCACCCACGCCCCCGAGCGCGCAGTCACCATCGGCCAGGCCGGCACCGAAATCCTCTACGCGCTGGGGTTGGGCGACAAACTGGCCGGCACATCGCTATGGTTCAACAACGTCTTGCCCGAATACAAGGCGCAGAACGACAAGGTGCCGCGCCTGGCCGACAACGATCCGAGCTTCGAAGCAGTGGTGGGCAAGCGACCAGAGTTGGTGGCGGTGCAGTTCGAGTGGATGGTCGGCGCCCAGGGCGTGGTCGCGACCCGTGAGCAGTTCAACGAACTGAAGATCCCCACCTATCTGCTGCCCTCGGACTGCGAAGGCAAGGACAACCTGGTGGGGGCCGATGGCACGCGACTACAGGCGTTTCAGGTCCAGAGCATCTACAAGAGCGTCAGCCAGCTGGCGGAAATCTTCGACGTCCAGGACCGCGGCGTGGCACTGAACAGCGACCTCAAGGCGCGCCTGGACAGCGCCAAACAACAACTGGCCGGCAAAGACCTGAGCCAGACTTCGGCACTGTTCTGGTTCTCCAGCGCCGACCTCGACATCGACCCCTACGTTGCGGGCCGCCAGGGCGTGGCGGACTTCATGCTGCGCACCCTGGGTGTACGCAACGTGGTCGAGTCCACCGAAGAGTGGCCCACGGTGGGCTGGGAAACCATCGCCAAGGCCAACCCTACGTGGCTGATCATCGCCCGCATGGATCGCCGCCGCTTTCCGGCCGACGACTACCAGAAGAAGCTCGAATTCCTGCGCAGCGACCCGGTAACCCAGCACATGGATGCCGTGAAAAACAACCGCATCATCATCCTCGACGCCGATGCCATGCAGGCCGGTATCCGCCTGTTCCGGGGCCTGCAGACCCTGTCGGCAGCCTTCGCCAGCGGTAAAGCGGCGCCGTGATGAACCGTATGCTGCCCTGCTGTGCCCTGGCCCTGGTTGCCCTGCTCGGCGCGCTGCTTGCCGGCACCGCCATTGGCGAGACCACCGTGCCCCCCTGCGTGGTGTACCAGGTACTGGCCAACCACCTGTGGCAGGCCGGTTACCCGGTCGACCCGATCGACGCCGGTATCGTCTGGAACTACCGCCTGACCCGCACGCTGGTCGCCGCAGCCTGTGGCGCAGGGCTGGCGACCTGTGGGGTGATCCTGCAGGCGCTGCTGCGCAACCCGCTGGCCGAACCCTATTTGCTGGGCCTGTCGGCCGGGGCTTCGACCGGCGCCGTGCTGGTGGGCCTGCTGGGCCTGGGCAGCGTTGCCCTGAGCATGTCGGGCGGCGCCTTCGTCGGCGCTGTCGCGGCCTTCGCCCTGGTCCTGGTGCTGGCCCGCGCAGCCGGCCCGAGCAGCAACAACGCCCAAGTGATCCTCGCAGGGATTGCCGGCTCGCAACTGTTCAACGCCCTGACGGCGTTTCTGATCACCAAATCGGCCACGGCCGAACAGGCTCGCGGCATCTTGTTCTGGCTGCTGGGCAACCTCAGTGGCGTGCGCTGGCCGTCAGTATGGCTGGCGCTGCCGGTGGCGCTGTTCGGGCTGGTGGTGTGCCTGTGGCACCGGCGCACACTGGACGCTTTCACCTTCGGTACCGATTCGGCGGCGTCGCTGGGCATTGCAGTGCGGCGCAGCCAGTTGCTGCTGATCAGTTGCGCGGCGCTGGTGACGGCAGTGATGGTGTCCATCGTCGGCGCCATCGGTTTTGTCGGGCTGGTCATCCCGCATGCCCTGCGCCTGTTGCTCGGCCCAGGCCACAGCCGCCTGCTGCCGGCCAGCGCCCTGGGCGGTGCGCTGTTCCTGATCGCTGCGGACATGCTTTCACGCACGCTGATCCCCGGCCAGGTGATTCCAGTGGGCGTGGTCACAGCGCTGATCGGCGCACCTGTGTTTGCGTTGATCCTGGTCAGCCGCAGGGGGCGCGCATGACGGCCATGACACCCCCAAAGGTCGCCCCGCTCGCCTGCCAGGGCTTGGGTTTGCAACTGTCGGGCAACCCCGTGCTGCGCGATATCAACCTGACGGTCGCCACGGGTGAAACCCTCGGTATCGTTGGCCCGAATGGCTCCGGCAAATCGTCCCTGCTCAAACTGCTGGCCGGGCTGCGCACGCCGCATAGCGGCAGTGTGCAATTGCTCGGCGAGCCGCTTGCGCGCCTGCCGCGCCGGCGCATCGCCCAGGCCCTGGCGCTGGTTGAGCAACAGGCCGACACCCTCGACGCCATCAGCGTGTTCGATGCCGTGGCGCTAGGGCGTACCCCTTGGTTGTCCGCCCTGGCGCCGTTTTCCCAGGAGGATCGCGCGGTCGTCGAGCAGGCCCTGGCCGACCTCGATGCCTCGCACCTGCGCACGCGCATCTGGAGCTCGCTGTCCGGTGGCGAACGCCAGCGCGTACACATTGCCCGCGCTCTTGCCCAGCGCCCGCAGGTATTGCTGCTCGATGAGCCGACCAACCACCTCGACATCCAGCACCAGCTGAGCCTGTTGCAACAGGTACAGGCGCTGCCGGTGACCACCCTGGTGGCCCTGCACGACCTGAACCAGGCGCTGACCTGCGACCGCGTGGCGGTGCTCGAACACGGCCGTCTGGTCGCCCTCGGCAAGCCGCTGGAGGTACTGACCCCCGAGCGTTTGCTGAGCACCTTCGGCGTACATGCCCACTACCTCACCGACCCCTTCGACGGCGCGCGCATCCTGCGCTTTCGCGCCCCCTGAACCAGGAAGCTCCCGCATGCTGTTGCGCACTACCGTCCTGCTGCTCGCCAACGCTCTGCTACCTTTCGCCGCGCTGGCCGACGTGCACGAAGTGAAGATGCTCACCCGCGGCGCGGCCGGTGCCATGGTCTACGAGCCCGACCACCTGCGTATCGCACCGGGTGATACGGTACGTTTCGTGCCGACCCAGAGCGGCCACAACGCGGCCAGCCTGCCCGGGTTGCTGCCGGTAGGCGCCGAGGCTTTCAAGAGCAAGCTGAACCAGCCCTTCGAGCAGACCTTTACGGTGCCTGGGGTGTACGGCATCCAGTGCATCCCACACCTGGCCATGGGCATGGTGATGCTGATCCAGGTGGGCGATACCGGCTTGGCCGAGTTGCCAGCGGCTTTGCCTGCGCGGGCACGTGCGCGCCTGGCAGCCCAACTGCAGCAGTTGGAGGCCGGCCAATGAACCGTTTGCTTCTGGCCCTGCCGCTGCTGGGCCTGGCACCCTTGGCGCTGGCTGAATCCGCACAGTCGCAGAGTAACGGCTTGGTCGAAGACAGCAGCTGGAGCATCCTCAACCGCACGGTCTACGACCAGCGTGACTACAAGCATGGCGGGCGTAACAGTGCCGCCCGCAATGCCTACAAACTGCGCAGCGAACGCAATGGCCTGGCCGAGGAATGGGCCTACGGTTTGATGGGTACATTCCAGTCCGGTTTTACCCAGGGCCTGATCGGTGTTGGCGTCGATGCCCATGCCTACCTGGGCGTACAACTCGACAGCGGTGGAGGTCGAACCGGCAAGGCTCGCCTGCTCGGTGTGGACAACGATGGCCACCCTAAAAACGAATACAGCCGCGGCGGTGCCGCTCTGAAGCTTCGCCTGTCCGATACAGTGCTTTCCTATGGTGAGCAGCGAGTGAAAACGCCGGTATTCAGCTCTTCCGACAGCCGCCTGCTACCCGAAACCGCCACCGGTTTTTTCCTCACCAGCAACGAGATCGACAAGGTCAGGCTGGTCGCCGGGCACTTCAACGAAAGCACCGACCGCAATGCTTCAAGCCATGACCAGGGCTTCGTGGTGAACTATTCCAACGCCCGCCAGGGCAACAGCTTCGACCTCGCCGGTGCGGTGTGGAACCCCAGCGCTGCCTTGAGCGCCAGCCTGTACACCTCCCGCTATGAAGACACCTGGAACCAGCACTACCTGGGCAGCACCCTCACCCATGCACTGGATGACCGGCGCAGCCTGAGCCTGGACCTCAACCTGTACCGCACCACCGACACCGGCAAAGCGCTGTCCGGGCGCATCGACAACACCACCTGGAGCCTGGTCTCGCGCTATAGCCATGGCCCCCATGCTTTCAGCCTGGGCTGGCAGCAGGTGGATGGCAACACGCCGTTCGACTACGTGACCCGCGGTGCAATCTATATTGCCAACGCCGTGCAGATGTCTGACTTCAACGCACCCAACGAAAAGTCCTGGCAAGCGCGCTATGACCTGAACATGGGCGCTTATGGGGTGCCGGGGTTGAACCTGACGGCGCTGTATGTGCGCGGGTTCGATATCGATGGCACGCACGTGGACCCCAACGGCGGGTATGCGTACCTGGGCTATGGCAAGGGTGGCAAACACTGGGAGAGGGACCTTGAGGCGCGGTATGTGGTACAGAGTGGCAAGGCCAAGGGCACGGCGTTTTCACTGAGGCACAATGTGCACCGCGGGGATACGGCGCAGGCGGAACTGGACGGCAACCAGATCCGCCTGGCCGTGGAGTGGCCGTTGTCGGGCGGGCTCTGAGTGGTTTCATCCTCCTTGTGCGCCGGTTTGATGAGGCCCTTGGCGTTGCGGGTATCCACCCTCGTCACTGCAAAGCAGGAAAGTTCCTAAATGACCTGGTACTGCTCCATATGCGTAGTACGCCACACCGGGTCATCCTCTACGTTGATCACCGTGAAGCCCTGCCGCTCCCAGAACCGGATCGCCCCTGCCAGAAACGGATGGGTGTGCAGGTACAGACACTCAACACCTGCCCCGACGGCGTGCTCACGCAAGGCCTGGAACAGTGCCGCGGCCAGGCCGTTGCGCCGGTATTCGGGGAGCACGAACAGGCGCACGATTTCGACGACGCGTTTGCCGTGGTAGTCGAGCTGGTGGAAGCGATGGTCATAGGGCAGGTAGCCAATGACTGCGATCAACGTGCCACGATCACGGGCTTCCAGAAAGTGCCCGTCGCCATCGAGGTAGGTCGCCTCGAAATGGGCCAGGTCTTTGGGCAAAGGCGAATGGGCGAGCATGGGGAACAGCTCGCGCCGGGCACTGTCGACGAAGGCAACGATTTCATCGATGGCGTCACGGCCGGGTGATTGGAAGGTCCAGTCGGGCATGGTGTTGAAGCGATGGCCTGGGGAACGTTTTTCTACCCTACAGCATCGGACGGCGCAATGCATGGTCGGCCCGACCTCGCTATAATCCCCGGCCTGAAACGCGCCCAAGGCCAGCCCATGCCCCGCCTCTGCAAGTTGTTGCTGCCCCTGCTGTTCGCCGCTGCCCTCACCGCCTGCGACCAGAAACCGACTCGAGAAGAGCAGATCGTGGCCAGCCTGCCTTTGCAGGAGGCCTATGAGCACAACATCGACCGCATGGCGTTGCTGCTGACCCGCAGCCACCCGCGACTCGACGAAGAAACAATCCGCAGCGTGCTGCGCAAGCACCTCACGGTCGAGGATCAGCGCCAGGACCTGTTCAAGCTCTACAGCGAAAAGAACTTCAGCGACGCCGAGTTCGCCACTATCGTCGAGGTGACTCGGGACCCGGCAAAGGCCAAGGCCTTGGAGCAGACCGAGGACGGCCAGCAACTGAGCGCGAAACTTACCCGGCTGATGCGCGAGACAGCACGCGATGAAAAGGCCCAGGCACTCGCAGCGCAGCGCCTGCAACGGGTGCAGGACGAGCTGGACGCATTGGATAACGCCGGTTCCTGAACGATTGCGACAGCCCCACATCCCTCCCGTAGCGGTGCAAGCCCATAACGAGTAAGGTTATTTCTTTTGCGCCAGTGAGGTCTGGATTGCCACACGCCAAGCATGGACTGCGCCTGGACTTGCGCACGCTGATCCTCAGCCTTTGCACACTCACAGCCCTGGTGATGCTCTGTGCCAGCTACTTCGCCAGCTACCGGGTGCAGCGCCAGTTGCTGATCGATAACGCCCTGGAGGCCAACCGGGTATATGCGGCGAAGCTGGCGGCAATCACCGAAACCTTCATCGCGACTGCCTTGCAACAGCTGTCATTCAGCGCCAGTGTGCAGGGGCGGCAACTGGCCGACGGCGCTGCGCTGGAAGCAGAAACCACACGGTTGCTGCGCCAGAGCATGGCCTTCAACTCCACCTTCGTGGTCGATGCCGAAGGTATCGTGAGGGCGATTTCACCCGCTGCGCTGCGCCATTACCTTGGCCGCAAGGTACAGACGCCCGGTACTGAAGAGGCATTGCGCGAGCGCCGGCCCCTGGTGTCGACGCCCTACCTGTCGGCGGCCAACAACCTGGTGGTGGCGCTGTCGCAGCCGATCTTCGATGCCAACGGCCGCTACCTGGGCTATGTCGGCGGCAGCCTGTACCTGCGCGAACGCAACATACTCAACAGCCTGCTGGGCGAGCATTTCTACAAGGACGGCTCCTACCTCTATGTGGTCGATCGCAACCGCCGCCTGCTCTATCACCCCAATGCCGAACGGGTAGGCAGCGTGGTCGAAGGCAATACCCTGATCGACCAGCTGACCGAACTGCAGCACGGCACGCGGCAGGTCATCAATAGCCAAGGGGTAGCCATGCTGGCGGGCTTCGCCACAGTGCCCAGTACCGGTTGGGGCGTGGTGGCGCAACAACCGCTGGCGCAAACGGTGGCGCCGTTGAGTCATCTGATTCTCACTGTCATGGGCATCTCGGCCCCCCTGGCACTGGTGGGCAGCCTGCTGCTGTGGTGGCTGGCGTTGACCATCGCCAGGCCACTTTGGCAACTGGCCGCCGGCGCCCGCACCATGGACCGCACCGGCAACGCCGAACGGCTGCACAGGGTACATGCGTGGTACTTCGAGGCTGCTGAACTGAAACGGGCCATGCTGTTCGGCCTGAACCTCTTGCAAGAGCGCATCGGCCGGCTCAACCGCGATGCTCAGACCGACCCGCTGACCGGCCTGGGCAACCGCCGCAGCCTGGAGTTCAAGCTGTCGCTGCTGGAGGCCGAAGGCCGCGCGTTTTCGGTCATCGTGCTGGATATCGACCACTTCAAACGGATCAACGATGGGCATGGGCATGATGTCGGGGACCAGGTACTACAGCGCCTGGCCGCAATCATGCGCGGCTGTTGCCGTGAAGGTGACCTGCTGTGCCGGACCGGTGGGGAGGAGTTCCTGATGCTGCTGCCGGGGGCCGGCCTGGTAGTCGCGACAACGGTGGCGCAGCGACTGCGCGTGATGGTGCAGGACACCGCGATAGAACCGGTAGGCGCTGTGACCATCTCACTGGGGGTGGCGCATTGGCACGCCAAGCAGGATCGCGAGCCGGGTGCAGCGCTCAGCCAGGCGGATAGCGCGTTGTACCGGGCCAAGCGCGGAGGGCGAAATCAGGTGTGCAGCGAAGCTGGCGGGCACTGAAGGAAAGATGTAACAAGTATTGTCATAAAACTGTCGTGTATTGGTCATAGGATTGACCCCAACCTGACATTTCCCTTCTTCATGGATGAGCGTCTAATGCGTCGTGTGGTTTTCAATCAGAAAGGTGGCGTGGGCAAGTCAAGCATCGCCTGCAACCTTGCCGCCGCCAGTGCCGCGGAGGGTTATCGCACGTTGCTGGTCGACCTCGACCCACAGGCCAACGCCACCTACTACCTCACTGGCCTCACCAACGACGCCATCCCCGCCGGCATCGCCGACTTTTTTCGCCAGACGCTGTCGCCCGTCACCGCTGCTGGCAAGAAGCACCGGGTGGCCATCACCGAAACCCGCTACCGCAACCTGCACCTGGTGACCGCCAGCCCCGACCTCAGCGACTTGCAGAGCAAGCTTGAGAGCAAGTTCAAGATCAACAAGCTGCGCAAGCTGTTGCTGGAGCTGGGCGAGGACTACGAACGGATCTACATCGACACCCCGCCTGCGCTCAACTTCTATACCTTCAGCGCCTTGGTTGCGGCTGAGCGCCTGTTGATCCCGTTCGACTGCGATAGCTTCTCGCGCCAGGCGCTGCACAGTGTCATGGCCGAGGTCGAGGAGCTGCGCCTGGACCACAACCCGGCGCTGCAAGTGGAAGGCGTCGTGGTCAACCAGTTCGCCGGCCGCACCGCGTTGCACAAGACGTTGGTTGACCAACTGCGCAGCGAGGGCATGCCCGTGCTGCCGGTGTACTTGAGCAGCTCGATCAAGATGCGAGAGTCGCACCTGGCGTCGGTACCGCTGTTACACCTGGCGCCGCGGCACAAACTGGCGATGGAGTTCGTCGACCTGCTCGATGTGCTGGAGCGGGCCGCCTGAGCTGCACTCAATGATGCAGGCTCAGGCCGATACCACTGAGCCTATGAAATTGGCCAGCTCGAGCGTTTTCGGTGCAGCGAACACTTCACGCGGGTTACCCACTTCATGCACCTTGCCATGGTGCATGAACACCAGTTTATCGCCCACTTCGCGGGCAAAGCGCATCTCATGGGTGACCATGATCAGGGTCATGCCTTCGCCGGCCAGCTGGCGCACCACGCCCAACACCTCGTTGACCAGTTCGGGGTCGAGCGCCGAGGTGATCTCGTCGCACAGCAGCACCTTGGGCGACATGGCCAGCGCCCTCGCGATCGCCACCCGCTGTTGCTGGCCTCCGGAAAGCCGGTCGGGGTAGGCATCGAACTTCTCCGCCAGGCCCACCCGCGCCAGCATCTGCTCAGCCAGCTGGCGCGCCTGGGCCTTGCTGGTCTTCTTCACCACCTGCGGCGCGAGCATCACGTTCTCGCCCACGCTCAGGTGTGGGAACAGGTTGAACTGCTGGAACACCATGCCCACTTTCTGGCGCAGGGAACGCAGGTCAGCGCGGCCGGCATCGAGGTATTCACCGTCCACTTCGATCACGCCATCGCTGATCGACTCAAGGCCGTTGAGCGTACGCAACAACGTACTTTTGCCCGAACCGCTGCGGCCGATGATCGCTACCACCTCGCCCTCTTCGATGCTCAGGTCAACGCCTTTGAGTACATGGTTGTCGCCGTAGTATTTGTGCAGCGCGGACACTCTAAGCAGGGGCATGCAGCCTCCTTTCCAGATAACGGGCGCTCAGCGAGAGCGGGTAACAGAGGATGAAATAGCCCAGCGCAACCAGGCCGTAGACCATGAACGGCTCGAAGGTGGCGTTGGCCAGCATGCCGCCGGTCTTGGTCAACTCGGTGAAACCGATGATCGAGGTGACCGCCGTGCCTTTGACCACCTGCACCGAAAAGCCCACGGTCGGTGCCACGGCAATGCGCAACGCCTGTGGCAGGATCACGTGGCGCAGCTGCTCCATGCGGCTCAGCGCCAGGCTGCCGGACGCTTCCCACTGGCCGTTTGGAATGGACTCGACACAGCCGCGCCAGATCTCGGCGAGAAACGCACTGGTGAACAGGGTCAGGGCGATGGCAGCCGCCATCCAGGCAGACACATCCAGGCCGAACAAGGCAATGCCGAAAAACACCATGAACAGTTGCATCAGCAATGGCGTGCCCTGAAACAGCTCGATGTAGCCCCGCGCCAGGCCACGCAGCCACGGCCATTGAGAAATGCGTGCGACCAGCACCAGCAGCCCTGCCAGGCCACCGAAGAAGAAGGCCACCAGCGACAACAGCAAGGTCCACTGCAGGCCGATCAGCAGGTTGCGCAGGATGTCCCAGAAGGTGAAGTCCATTCAGCGTCTCCCCATCAGCAGACGTTGCCCAACCCATGCCAGCAACTGGCGCAAGGCGATGGCCATGATCAGGTACAGCACGGTGGTCAGCAGGTAGGTTTCAAATGCACGGAAATTGCGCGACTGGATGAAGTTGGCGGCGAACGACAGCTCCTCGGTGGCGATTTGCGAACACACCGCCGAGCCGAGCATGACGATCACGATCTGGCTCGTCAGTGCCGGCCATACCTTGGCCAGGGCAGCCTGCAATACCACATGGCGAAACGCCTCGAAGCGGCTCATGGCCAAGGCTGCGGCAGCTTCCAGCTGGCCTTTGGGAATGGCCTGGATGCCCGCCCTGATGATCTCGGTGGAGTAGGCACCCAGGTTGATCACCATGGCCAGCACCGCCGCCTGCCATTCGCTCAGGCGAATGCCCAGCGCCGGCAGGCCGAAGAAGATGAAGAACAGCTGGACGATGAAGGGCGTGTTGCGGATCAGCTCCACGTACAGGCCAAACAGCATGTCGAAGGGGCGCACACGCCAGGCGCGAACCCCCGCGCCGAGCACGCCGATGGCCACGCCCAGCAAGGTGCCGACCACCGTCAGCTGCAGGGTGAACCAGGCGCCTTTGAGCAACAGGGGGGCCTGGGCCAGCACGGGGGCGAAGTCGAATTCATAGGCCATGGTGGCAAACTCCGGGTACAGCTCAGAGGTCGGCCGGCAGCGGCTGCTTCAGCCATTTTTCGGCATTGCGGTTGAGGCTGCCGTCGGCCTTGGCGGCTTCGAGCGTGGCGTTCACTTTGTCCAGCAGCGCCGGCTCGTTCTTGGCCAGGCCCACATAAACGGGCGAGTCCTTGAGCTTGACCTTGACCACCGGCACCTTGGCCGGGTTCTTCTGGGCAATGGCGGCCATTACCACGCTACCGCTGGCGATCAGTTCGACCTGGCCAGAGAGGTAGGCGGCAATGGTCGAGTTGTTGTCTTCAAAGCGCTTGATCACCGCCCCCTTTGGCGCTACGGCGCTCAGTTCCATGTCCTCGATCGAGCCGCGGGTGACGCTGATGGTCTTGCCAGCGACGGCGTCGATGCCCGCGATGTCCACCTCGGCCGGGCCGAATACGGCCAGGTAGAACGGCGCATAGGGCCGGGAGAAATCGATCACTGCCGCACGCTCCGGGTTCTTGCCGAGGCTGGAAATCACCAGGTCGACCTTGCCTGTGGTGAGGAACGGTATGCGGTTGGTGCTGTTTACCGGGGTCAGGGCCAGCTTCACACCCAGCTTGTCTGCCAGCAGTTGTGCAGTGTCGATGTCCAGGCCACGGGGTTTGAGGTCTGGCCCGACCGAGCCGAAAGGCGGGAAGTCCTGGGGCACTGCCACCTTGAGCACGCCACGGGCGCTGATGTCGGCCAGGGCATCAGCCTGGGCGGTTGGCAGCACAAGGGCGCTGCTGCAGAACAGGCTGGCCAGGAACAAGGTGCGGAATGTCTTCATGGTGTGGCCTCGCAGGTAACCAGGGAAAAGAGTGCTGGCTGGCCAGTGCACGGGCCATGCCAACATCCGTGCTGGCACTGGCTTGACGTGCGCAAGCCCTGAGCTGAACGGTCTTACTGGTCTGAACAGTTGCCTGCCTGCCCGCTTACCCCGCCGCCGCCACGCCCCGCTTTTGTGCAAGGCCGCATTTGCCTGCATCAGCGCGGAGCAATGCTTGCAAGCGCCTGACAATGGCCGTAAAAAGCCAAGGTCATCGCCCTCCGACCGGTCTGAACAGCATGCTCGACACCCTACCCCGCGCCGTCCCCGAACAGGCCCTGCAAGGCATCCGCAAATTGATCGAAGACGGCGGCTATCAGCCCGGCGATGCCCTGCCCTCGCAGCGCGACCTTGCCGAGCAATTGGGGGTCAGCAGGGCCTCTCTGCGAGAAGCGCTGTCCTCGCTCAGCGCTCTGGGGTTGGTGAGCGTGCAGCCGGGCAAGGGTGTGTTCGTGCAGGCGCCAGCGCCTTCGGCATTTGCCTGGCCGTATGCCGAACAGGTTTCTGCGAGCGACACCTTCCAGCTGCGTTACGCCTTGGAAGGTTTCGCTGCCGGGCAGGCGGCACTGGCACTGACTGCGGACGACATCGATCGCCTGGAAGTGAATGTAGAGGCGATGCATCAGGAGTTGCGCGCGGGCCGCTTCGAAGCCGCCGCACGGCTGGATTTCGCCTTTCACCAGCAGTTGCTGCAAGCCTGCGGCAACCACGCCATGCTGCAGGTGATCACCGCCAGCCAGGAGATATTCCTGGAAAGCCAGAAGCTGCCCTTCATCCGCCCGGAACGGGCGATGGAAACCTGGCAGGAGCACCGCAAGATCCTGCGCGCCCTGGCTCGCCGTTCACAGGCGGCGGCGCAAAAGGCGATGCAGGAGCATATTCGCAATGCGGCTTCGCGTACCGGGGTGGTGTTTTCGGTGTAACGCCCACCGATTGCCGGGCTGACCACAGCTTGGCCACGAAGGGGCTCACGCGGTCAAAACAGATATCTGGGCGTCGCCCTCGAAGAAGCGCCCTCGCGCCCGCGCCGGTTTACTGCCTGCAACAACAACGACGAAGCGGCCAGACCGCTTCGCTAATCCGCCAGGCTGCCTTTGAAACCGGAGCGTTTCTCTATGTCCGCATCTCACGAGGTATCCCCCGCCACTCTGCGCCGGGTCATCGCCGCCTCGGCCATCGGCAACTTCGTCGAATGGTTCGACTTTGCCGTCTACGGCTTTCTCGCAACGATCATCGCCAGCCAGTTCTTCGCCAGCGGCGATGCCAGCGTGGCCTTGCTGAAGACCTTTGCCGTTTTCGCCGTGGCCTTCGCCTTGCGGCCACTGGGCGGGATCGTGTTCGGGGCGCTGGGTGACCGGCTGGGACGCAAACGCATCCTGTCACTGACCATCCTGCTGATGGCCGGCTCCACCACACTGATCGGCCTGCTGCCGACCTACGCCAGCATCGGCCTTGCCGCCCCCGCGCTACTGACCCTTGCGCGCTGCCTGCAGGGGTTCTCCGCAGGCGGTGAGTATGCAGGTGCCTGTGCGTACCTGATGGAGCACGCACCGCAAAACAAGCGGGCCTTCTATGGCAGCTTCGTGCCCGTGTCGACCTTCTCTGCCTTCGCCTGCGCGGCGGTGATCGCCTACGGCCTTGAGGCAAGCCTGTCGGCCGAAGCAATGGCGGCCTGGGGCTGGCGCATACCGTTTCTGGTGGCGGCGCCGCTGGGCCTGGTGGGCCTTTACCTGCGCTGGCGCATGGAGGAAACCCCGGCATTTCGCGAGGCCATCGCTCAAGGCAAGACCCATGAGCATTCGCCGCTCAAGGACACGTTGCGTAACCACGGCCGGGCCATCCGCAATCTGGGTGCCTTCATCTCGCTTACAGCGTTGTCGTTCTACATGTTCACTACCTACTTCGCCACCTACCTGCAAATGGTCGGCAACCTGACACGCGCCCAGTCGCTGTTGGTGACCACGCTAGCGCTGGTGTTCGCCGCCATCGGTTGTCCGCTGGCCGGCGCGTTCTCGGACCGGGTCGGGCGGCGCAAGACCATTGGTTTCACCTGCCTGTGGGTAATGGTCTGTGTATTCCCGGCTTATTGGCTGGCCAGTTCCGGGTCGGTGACGGCTGCGCTGGTGGGGGTCATCCTGTTGGCGGTGGGGGCACTTTGCAGTGGTGTGGTGACCGCCGCGTTGCTCTCGGAGAGTTTCCCGACCCGTACGCGCTACACCGCATCGGCGATTACCTACAACGTGGCCTATACGCTGTTTGGCGGCACCGCACCGCTGGTGGCGACCTGGCTGATCGGACAGACCGGCAGCAGCCTGGCGCCAGCGTTCTACCTGGTGGTCATCGCACTGGTGGCGCTGGTGGGTGGGCTGGCGCTGCCAGAAACCTCGCGAATATCGTTGCATGAAGAAACAGCCGGGGATGAAGTGGGTCGTGGGGCCGCCCGCACCATTTGAGAGGTGGGGCTGCCTTTGCAGCCCTTTCGTAACAAGAGGCGCCTTCAAAGGGCACACCCGCGCTAAGAACGCTGGGGTCTGCGTCCGATAATCGCCCACTTTCCACTATGCGACAGCCAACCCAATTGACGAAACTAACCAGGTGGTACAAACATACGGGCATTCAACAACAACAAAGTGATGCCCGCCATGAAGCCCCTTATCCTCGTGCTCAACGGCCCCAACTTGAACATGCTGGGTACCCGCGAGCCTGCCCAGTACGGCCGTGAAACCCTTGCTGACCTGGCTCAGAGCTGCGCAGACACCGCGCAGGCCCACGGCCTGGATATCGAATTTCGCCAGACCAACCACGAAGGCGACCTGATCGACTGGATCCACGCTGCCCGTGGTCGCTGCGCCGGTATCGTGATCAACCCCGGTGCCTGGACCCACACCTCGGTGGCCATCCGCGACGCGCTGGTCGCCAGCGAGGTGCCAGTGATCGAAGTGCACCTCTCCAACGTGCACAAGCGCGAGCCGTTCCGCCACCTGTCGTTCGTCTCGTCGATCGCGGTTGGTGTGATCTGCGGCCTGGGCAGCCACGGCTACCGCATGGCTCTGGCGCACTTCGCCGAAATGCTCCAGGAGCAGGCAGCATGACTCAGCCGGCCATCCTTGCCGGCCTGATCGGCCGTGGTATTCAACTGTCGCGCACCCCTGCCCTGCATGAACATGAAGGCGATGCGCAGGGCTTGCGCTACCTCTACCGCCTGATAGACGCCGACCAGTTGCAATTGGAAGACAGCGCCTTGGCGCAATTGCTCGAAGCGGCCCAGCACACAGGCTTCACCGGGCTCAATATCACCTACCCGTTCAAGCAGGCGATCCTGCCGCTGCTCGACGAGCTGTCCGATGAGGCCAGGGGTATCGGTGCGGTCAACACCGTGGTCCTCAAGGACGGCAAGCGTGTAGGCCATAACACCGACTGCCTGGGCTTCGCCGAGGGCTTGCGCCGCGGCCTGCCCGACGTCGCGCGCCGGCAGGTGGTGCAGATGGGTGCCGGCGGTGCTGGCTCGGCAGTGGCCCATGCATTACTGGGCGAAGGGGTCGAGCGGCTGGTGCTGTTCGAAGTCGATGCAGCGCGTGCCCAGGCGCTGGTCGACAACCTCAACGGCCATTTCGGCGCAGGCAGAGCCATTGTGGGCACGGACCTGGCGGCTGAGATTGCCGAAGCGGACGGGCTGGTCAACACCACGCCGGTCGGCATGGCCAAACTGCCGGGCACACCGCTGCCGGTCGAGCTGCTGCATGCCCGGCTGTGGGTGGCGGAGATCATCTATTTCCCGCTGGAAACCGAGCTGCTGCGCGCGGCACGGGCACTGGGCTGCCGGACCCTGGATGGCAGCAACATGGCTGTGTTCCAGGCGGTGAAAGCGTTCGAACTGTTCAGTGGCCGCCAGGCCAATGCCGAGCGCATGCAGGCGCATTTCGCCAGCTTCGGTTGAGCCCGTGCCGTTCCTTTCGCGGGTTTACTCGCGAAAGGAACGGTAAACACCTCAGCCTTTTTCATCCAGCAACGCCTTTATCACCTTCTCCTGCCCGTCGTAGTCACCTTCACCAAAGTGCGCATGCCGCACTTGGCCCTGGCGATCGACAAAGTAGTGCGCTGGCCAGAACTGATTACCCCAGGTATTCCAAACCCGATAATCGTTGTCCACCGCCACCGGGTAAGCGATCCCCAGGCTGGCCACCTTGCGTTTCAACTGGCTGACATCATGCTCGTAGTCGTACTCCGGCGTGTGCACGCCCACCACCACCAGCCCCTGATCGGCGTACCGCCGGGCCCAGTCGTTGACGTGCGGCAGGCTGCGCTGGCAGTTGATGCAGTCCCACGTCCAGAAGTCCACCAGCACTACCTTGCCCTTTAGCCCCTTGGTATCCAGCGCTGGCGAGTTGATCCACTCACTGGCCCCGGACAGCGATGGCATCGCGCCATAACTGTCGCGGGCTGCCAGGTGGCCGGCAAGGCCCAGGCCCAAGAGCGCCAAGGCGACGCCGCCCACTTTCAACAACAAGCGGCGCTCAGTTGTCATGGCAACCGCTCGTGGCATAGGTGCGGTACTGCACACTCTGGCGCTGGCCTTGGGAGTTGATGTAATCCATGCGGGTGTTGACCAGGCCACAGGCATCGCTTTGATCATCCTTCACCGACAGCACTTTCTGTATATCCAGCCGGTCGCCGTAGCGGTACTGCATGACGCTGGCATCCTCCATTGGCTGCGCGGATGCCTGGGCAGCCAGGGTGCCGAGGCTGAGCACGGCGAACAGGCTGGCGCTGGCGAGGGTTTTCATGTTCATGGCATCGCTCCTGTGGATCTTCTGAGGGTGGGGAGTTGTGTTCCCCGGTGAGAGCCATTTCACGCTCGCCAGGTATCGGGCATGTGTCACCCGACCCTGCGCCCTGCCTCCTGCTGTATCTGTTGCATGGCCAGATACACTGCAATACAAACCTCTGCAGGCAAGCTCATACCTGCTCGGTACACTGCGCCCATTCCCCTTGCACAGGACCCCACCGATGGAACATGTCGATCACATCCTGATCGTCGACGACGACCGCGAAATCCGCGAACTGGTCGGCAATTACCTGAAGAAGAACGGCCTGCGCACCAGCATCGTCGCCGACGGCCGGCAGATGCGCGCCTTCCTCGAAGCCAACAGCGTCGACCTGATCGTCCTCGACATCATGATGCCGGGCGATGACGGCCTGCTGCTGTGCCGCGAACTGCGCGCCGGCAAGCACCGCAATACGCCTGTGCTGATGCTGACCGCGCGCAACGACGAGACCGACCGCATCATCGGCCTGGAGATGGGCGCCGATGACTACCTGACCAAGCCATTCTCAGCCCGTGAACTGCTGGCCCGCATCAATGCCGTGCTGCGCCGCACACGCATGCTGCCGCCCAACCTGACCATCAGCGAAAGCGGCCGCCTGATCCGTTTCGGCCAGTGGCGTCTGGATACCACCGCGCGCCACCTGCTCGACAGCGAAGGCACGCTGGTGGCCCTCAGTGGCGCCGAATACCGCCTGTTGCGCGTGTTCCTCGACCACCCACAACGGGTGCTCAGCCGCGAACAGTTGCTCAACCTGACCCAGGGCCGCGAGGCCGATATCTTCGATCGTTCCATTGACCTGCTAGTCAGCCGCCTGCGCCAGCGCCTGGGCGACGACGCGCGCGAGCCCAGCTGCATCAAGACGGTGCGCAGCGAAGGTTATGTGTTCTCGCTGCCAGTGCAACTGCTCGAGTCGCCATCATGAAGTGGCCGCGCACCCTCGCCTCGCGCCTGGCACTGATCTTCATCACCGGGCTGGTGCTGGCCTACGGACTGTCCTTCAGCCTGCAGGCCTATGAGCGCTATATCAGCAGCCGCTCGATGATGCTCAGCAATCTGGAACAGGACGTCGCCACTTCGGTGGCCATCCTCGACCGCCTGCCCGCCGCTGAACGCCCGGCCTGGCTGCCCCGCCTGGAACGGCGCACCTATCGCTATCGGCTGGACGCTGGCGTAACGGGTGCGGCGATGCCCAGCGACGACCCGCCCATGGCCGCCGACTCGATCGTCAAGGCCATCGGTAGCCAGTATCGCCTGACCTTCCAGGAGATACCTGGCCCTAACGCACACTTCCAGGCCCACCTGCGTCTGGCCGACGGCGCCCCGCTGACCATCGATGTCACCCCGGCCCCCGTGCCGATCGCCACTTGGCTGCCGCTGGTGCTGCTCATTCAGCTTGCCGTGCTGCTGTTCTGTACCTGGCTGGCCGTGCGCCTGGCCATCGGCCCGCTTACACGCCTGGTCAAGGCGCTTGACGACCTCGACCCGGACAAGCCCGGCATGTTGCTGGACGAAAGCGGCCCGCGCGAAGTGAAATTCGCCGCCGTCGCCTTCAACGCCTTGCAGGCGCGCATCGCTGCCTACCTCAAGGAGCGCATGCAGTTGCTGGCAGCGATTTCCCATGACCTGCAAACCCCGATCACGCGTATGAAACTCCGGGTCGAGGTAATGGACGAGGGGGTCGAGAAGGACAAGTTGTGGCATGACCTGGATGCCATGGAGCACTTGGTCCGCGAAGGCGTAGCCTATGCCCGCAGCATGGATATCAACACCGAGCCGCCCTGCCGCATCAACCTCGACGCGTTCCTCGACAGCGTGGTGTTCGATTACCAGGACAGCGGCGCGCAGGTCGAGCGCCACGGCAGTACCGGCAGTTTGCTGGAAACGCGCCCGCATGCGCTGCGCAGGGTGTTGGTCAACCTGCTGGACAATGCCCTGAAGTTCGCCGGCAAGGCGCAACTGGAGGTCAGCCGTGAGCAGGGACGTATCGTGATCCGCGTGCTGGACGAAGGCCCTGGCATCCCCCAGCAAGAGCTCGGCGAAGTGCTCAAACCCTTCTATCGGGTGGAAAGCTCGCGCAACCGCAGTACCGGGGGCACCGGCCTGGGCCTGGCAATCGCCCACCAACTGATGCAGGCCATGGGCGGGCAATTGGTCCTCAGCAATCGCCAGGGCGGAGGCCTGTGCGCACAAATCGAGCTGAAGTGAAACGCTGCCGTCCTTGACGCGGTGCTGCGCGCCGCGCCTGCACGGGTGAAATTGGCCTACACCACCTGTCACTACATTCCGATACACAATACAGCCTGCACCGACACACTGCAGATACGCCGTACCGCCACACTCCCGGTCACACTTTGACACACCGGGAGCCTCTTCGATGAGAGCCATCGCCCTTCCCTCCGGCTGGAAGCTGTTCACCGTCCTGGCCGGCCTTACTCTGTTCATGACCGCCGTGGTCCTGGCCAGCCACCCGCTCGGTTCCGACGGCCTGCGCAGCGCTATCCGCGCTACCGCACGCAGTTCCTTCGCCCTGTTCCTGATGACGTTCCTGGCCTCGACGCTGGTGGCCTTGCTGCCCGGCCCAAGCAGCCTTCGCGTTTTGCGCGAGCGGCGCTTCCTGGGGCTGGCTTTTGCCTTTTCGCACACCGTGCACGGCCTGCTGATCTACCGCTACGCCCAGCACTTTCCCGAGTTGTTCTGGGCCGGCCGCACCGCTACCTCCAGCCTGCCAGGCAGCATCGGCTACCTGTTCCTGCTGTTGCTGGCCCTTACCTCCTTCAAGCCGAGCATGCGCCTGCTCGGCGGCCGTGCCTGGAAAGCCTTGCACAGCACCGGCATGTGGGTGTTGGCCGGCGTGTTCTGCCTGTCGTTCTACAAACGCATTCCCATGGGTGGCTGGTATCCGCTGGCCTTTGCCCTGATGTTCACCGCCATCGCCCTCAAGCTCACCGCCAAGCTGGCGCTGTACAAGCGCCGTAACGCCACGGCCCTTTTCTGAAGAAGAGAACAGACCATGACCACGCTGACTCGCACCCTGCCCCCCTCGACCGTCTTGCAGATTGGGGCGCTGATTTGCCTTTGCGGATGTTTCTGGCCTGGGAGTTCTTCGAATCCGGCCTGGAGAAATTCAACGGCAGCAACTGGTTCAGCGATATACAGGGGAGCTTCCCACTGCCCTTCAGCCTGCTGCCAGCGGAGTTGAACTGGCAACTGTCGATGTGGGCTGAACTGGTCCTGCCGCTGCTACTGCTATTGGGCCTTGGCACACGGCTGGCGGCGGCGGGGCTGGCGGTGGTAACCATCGTAGCGATCGCAGCGGTGCACTGGCCTGCGCACTGGTCGGACCTGGCAGAATTGGCGAAGGGTTACGCCATCACCGATCTAGGGTTCGGCAACTACAAGCTGCCCCTGATCTACCTGGTTGCACTGCTGCCATTGCTGCTCAAAGGTGCCGGGAAGCTAAGCATTGATCACTGGATCAAACGGCACATCACGGTCCAGGCCCGAACAGCATGAAATGCAAAGGGCCCGGAGCGTACAGCCCACGAGCCCTTTGCTGTCCTACCAGGGTGATACGCGTAGCTGACGTCAGTCTTCCAGTGGCTTGGGCGGCGCTGCCGGCTTGGCGGGCTTGCTGTCCTTGGCCTTGGGCTCTGCTGCCGCAGCGACAGGCTCCGGTGCCGTCACGGCCTTTTCGCTGGCCGGCAGCTCATCGACGGCTTTGATGATGGCCTGCGGGTCGATCTTTTCACCTGTATCGTCATCCTTGAGCATGTGCCGCTCACCGTCTTTACCCACCAGGATGACCTTGGTGCCCTTGCTGGCGCCGAGCTTGAGCTCACGTATCAGCGCCATGGTGGTCTGCTGCTCGAGGTTCTTGTCCTCCCGCTTGCCCATCATGTTGGCGACGCTGTAGATCACCAGGCCACGCTCCTTGAACGCAGCCTGGGTGGCAGGGTCTTTCAAGGCATCGTTCAACCCCCGCAAGGTCGGGTCGGCGGAACTGGGGGCAATGATCACCAATGGTCGTGCCTTGCCCAGTTCCTTGGCCAGCGGAGCGTCGCTGTCGGCGGCGAACAGAGGGCCAGTGACGGCGAGCAGGGTGGCGAGGGTCAGTGACCGGACGAGCATACGCATCTCCTTATTGTCTCGATAAAACAGTGACTACAGATCACGGAGAAAAATCCGACCCGGAGCCTAAACCACTTCGAACATCAGAGGGCCAGGGAAAAGTAACTGGCAGTTTCCAATGGTGACCGATACCAGGATGGCAGCCTTTTCGGAAACGGCCGATACCCAAACTCAGCATAGCCCAAAGCCACTAACGGCAACCTGCGCTCCCTCCCGCTCGCCTGAAGGGGCGCTTGAGCCGGCACTCAGAACAGCAACAGCTGACGGTCGGTCAACGCCGCAAAGTCATCACCGACAAAGGGCAGGATGGCATCGGCCACAGGCTGTAACTGGCGGCTGAGGTAGTGGTCGTAGTCGATCGGCGACTGCAGGTTTTCCATGGGTTCAGGGCCGGCTGTGGTGATCACGTAACTGATCCAGCCGCCATTCTGATATTGCCGGGCACGCCCCAGGCGGCTGTTGTACTCATCGGCCAGGCGTGCTGCGCGTACATGTGGCGGGACATTGCGCAGGTAGTCGGCCAACGGGCGGCGCAGGCGTTTGCGGTAGATCAGCAGCTCATCCAGCTCACCGGCCAGGGTCTGTTGGACGAACCCGCGTACATAGTCACGGTACGGCTCGCCCCGGAAGATTCGCCCATATAACGCCTGCTGGAACTGCCTGGCCAAGGGCGACCAATCGGTGCGCACCGACTCCAGGCCTTTGTACACCATGTCCTCGCTGCCGTCGGCGCGCTGAACCAGGCCGGCGTACCGCTTCTTGCTGCCCTCGTCGGCGCCGCGGATGGTCGGCATCAGAAACCGCCGATAATGGGTCTCGAACTGCAACTCCAGCGCGCTTTCCAGGCCCAAGGTTTCACGCAGGTGCTGCTGCCACCACAGGTTGACCTCGGCCACCAGCGCGCGGCCGGTGCGCGCCGCCGCCTCTTCACCCTGTGCACCCTTGAGCCAGACGAAGGTGGAATCGGTGTCGCCGTAGATAACGTCGTAACCTCGTGCCTCGATCAGCGCGCGGGTCTGGCGCATGATCTGGTGCCCGCGCATCGTGATCGAAGACGCCAGGCGTGGGTCGAAGAAGCGGCAACCGCTTGAGCCGAGCACCCCGTAAAACGCATTCATGATGATCTTGAGTGCCTGCGATAGCGGCGCGTTGCCTTCACGCTTGGCCTCCTCCCTGCCCTGCCAGACCCGTTCGACGATCGCGGGCAGGCAATGCCGGCTGCGCGAGAAACGCCCGCCGCGAAAGCCTTCGACGGAGTGCGTGTCATCCGGCTGGCGCAGGCCTTCGACCAGGCCTACCGGGTCGATCAGGAAAGTACGGATGATCGAGGGGTACAGGCTTTTGTAGTCGAGCACCAGCACCGAGTCATAGAGCCCCGGGCGCGAGTCCATGACAAAACCACCCGGGCTGGCTTCATCCGGGCGACTGCCCAGATTGGGCGCGACGAAGCCCAGCCGATGCATCTGCGGGATATACAGGTGACAGAACGCCGCCACCGAGCCACCGCTGCGGTCTACCGCCAGCCCGGTCACCGATGAGCGCTCCAGCAGAAACTCCAGCAGCCGGGTATGCGCAAAAATACGCGTCACCAGCTCGCAGTCCTTGAGGTTGTAACGCGCCAACGACGGCTTGTCCTCGGCGAACATGCGGTTGATCTCGTCCATGCGCTGGTAAGGCGTGTCGATCGCCTTGCCTTCCCCCAGCAAGGTCTGAGCGACGTTTTCCAGGCTGAACGAAGGGAAGCTCCAAGTGGCCGAGCGCAGCGCTTCGATGCCGTCGATCAACAAGCGGCCGGGCGCATCGGCGAACACATGGCTACGGTTGGCGTGGGCGCGCACAGTCATGGGCGCACCGTTACGCCCCAGGTTCAACGGCACCTGAAGCAGCTTGGCGTGCTCATGCAACAGGCGCAGGTCAAATTGCACCAGGTTCCAGCCGATGATCGCATCCGGATCATGCCTGGCCATCCACTGGTTCAGGCAGTCGAGCAGTGCCGCCCGGTCGTTGCAGTAGTGCAGGTCGAAATCCACGGCGTCGGGCTGGCCATTGGCGGGCCCTAGCATAAATACCTGCCGCTGGCCGCAGCCTTCCAGCGCAATGCTGTACAACTCGCCGCGCTCGCTGGTCTCGATGTCCAGCGATACCAGGCGCAGCGGCGGGCGGTAGTGCGCCAAGGGTTTGAGCTGAGCCTCGCAGATGACACCCTGGGCATCAGGCTGGCCGGTAAACTGCACGGCGGCGGTGATGAAGCGCTCCATCAGGTAGCGTTCGGGGGGGCGGATATCAGCTTCGAACACCTCGACGCCGGCACCGCGCAAGCGCTGTTCCAGTTGCATGAGTTGCCGGTGCTGACGGCAATACACGCCCAGCACCGGACGATGTTGGAAATCCTGCAGGCGCAGGGGCCTGATTTCGACACCGGCCTCGCCCGCCAGCAACAGCCGCGCATGCTCGACCTGCGCCTGCAGGATGAACGCCACCGACTCCTGCGGGGCCAGGCGCAACAGCCGCGGCCCCTGGTCGGTGGCCAGCCAGAACTCCACGCAGGTGCCTTGGGGCGTGTCATGCCAATGCCGGGTCAGGACAAAGCCCTGCTGCAACTCCACTGCGTTGTCCTCGGTGCGACGGATAGGTCGGATGCGACGATTCTACCCTTGCGCGGGGGGCCTGTGCGGGCAATCAGCCATACAGGTAGTTGATGTCCTTGTAGGCCAATGGCGGCACCTGCCCCAGCAGAAAATCGCGCAGCTTGTGCATCTGCCGCGCCTTGGGGCTGGACTTGAGCCAGGTCATGTAATACCCGTCTCCGGTCGCCACTGCATGCTTGAACGGGGTGACCAGGCGCCCTGCGGTCAGGTCGGCACTGGCCAGCACCAGGTCGACCACGGAAATCCCCAAGCCCTGCTGGGCCGCAGAAATGCCCTGGTCGAGGGTGTCGAACACCTGGCCCTGATCGATGCTGATGTCCAGGGCATCCATGCGCGCCAGCCAACGCCGCCAGTCGCGCCGATCCGACGAAGGATGCAGCAGTTCACACTGGCGCAGGTCACCCAGTGCCGGCTGCTCATGCGCCATGTAGTCCGGGTGGCACACCGGAATCAGCCATTCGTCGAACAGCTTGAAACTCTCGATGTCGGCGGCAAACCGGCCGTTGGACAAGAGGAAGGCGCAATCGTAGGGCTCGGAGTAAAAGTCCACCGTGTCGATGTCCATCCAGACGCTCGACAATTGCACGCTGCAGCTGTCATCGACTTTCTTGAAGGCATCCAGCGCCCGCAACAACCAGCGAACTGTCAGCGTCGAGGGCGCCTTCAAGCGCAGGCCGTAGCGGTCCTGGCGCAGCAGTGCACAGGCGTTTTCGATGATCTTGAAGCCGACCTTGAGCTCCTGGGCCAGCAGGCGCCCATGTTCGGTGAGGCTCAACTTGGGCCCCCGTCGCTCGAAAAGGTCGCAGCCGAACAGGCCCTCGAGGGTCTTGATGTGGTGGCTGACAGCGCCTTGGGTCAGTGCCAGCTCTTCGGCCGCGCGGGTGAACGACCCGTAACGTGAGGCGACCTCGAAGGCACGCAGAGCGTGCAACGCCTGGATCCGTTCCGACATGATTCCCCCGAAGCATGAGTGAGACTAATAGTAGGTCATAGTACCACGCGTTTTACAACGTAAGGTACGCCTCAGAAAATGCAGGTAAACAACCAAGATAAGCCAATAACCTGCCTGCATGTGTCTTGAACTTTCTGCTAATTCACGCCTGGGGAAATCATGTTTACGGGTTATGGAAACTGCTATCGCCTGGATGCGCTAGAGCTGGCCGCTGAACATGTCCGGAACACGCATCACTGGACGCACAAAACCATACAGCACTTTCGCAACATCCTCGCAAACCCTGACTTTCCGTGCCTGTTCGGGCGCAAGGCGGTGGCCGGTGAATCCTGCCACATCCTTTTCGCTCGCGCCGAACAGCTCGCCGATGACATCGCACAAGGCTTGGCCGAATACGTGCGCACCATAGCACCGGTGCCGGTCAAGCAACGCATTGGCAGCCCACTGGTGGTGTTCCTCGAAACGGCCGCCGACAGCAGCCTGGCCGAACAGCAGGCGCTGGCCTGGAAGGTGCTGCGCGGCGTGCATGCCCGTGACCCGCACCCGTGGCCGCAAGCGATCCCGGCCGACCCGCACGACAGTGGCTGGTCGTTCTGCTACGCCGGCATGGCGCTGTTCATCAACATGAACTTTCCCGGCCACCATCAAATGAAAAGTCGCAACCTGGGCAATCACATCACCTTCGTCATCAACCCGCGGGAAAACTTCGACGAAGTGGCCAATGCCGGCACCGAGAGCGGCAAGCGCATCCGTGCACGCATCCGTGAACGCGTGCAGCACTACAACGACGGCGTGATGCCCGACAGCCTGGGCTTCTTCGGCCAGGCTGACAACTTCGAATGGAAGCAATACCAACTGCAGGAAGCAGGCTCGCTCAACCCGTCGCGCTGCCCCTTTCATGCCCACGTCCACGCAACAACCGACACCCAGATCGAGAACTGACCGTGAATACCGCACTGACCGCTACCTACGCCCTGACCGTACTGCTGCTGATCGCCACACCAGGCCCGGTCGTGGCATTGATCGTCAACACCGCCGCGGCCTCTGGCTCGCGCAAGGCCATGTTCACCGCCGTGGGCACCAACTGGGCTTCCCTGGTGCTGATCGGCGCCGCGGCCTGGGTCATCCTTACCAGTGCAGCCATCGACAAGGCCTGGCTCAGCGGCATGAGCCTGCTCGGCTGCCTGTTCATCGGCTACATCGCCGTAGGCACCTTGCGCGAATGCCTGCAGGCGCCTGCCTGCGAGACGCTGGCGCAAACGCCCAAAGCCGGGCGTGGCGGTTTGTGGCAAGGCTTCATGGTCGGTATTTCCAACCCCAAGGACATCATCTTCTTCATCGCCTTCTTCCCACAGTTCATCCAGATCACCGAATCGTTCGGCAAAAGCATGATGGTGCTGTCCCTGTTGTGGGTAGCCATCGACTTCGCCGTGCTCAGCCTTTACATCTTTGCCATCGGCAAGATCGCCTCGCAGCGTAGCAACCGGATGATTTCGCTGGCCTCGGGGGTTGCCCTGTTGCTGATCGCCGTCGGCGGCCTGGCCTACAACATCAAAGAGCTGGCGGGCTGACGCCTCGGTGCGAGACGCCACGCCGGACAACAAGGAACGCCCATGAGCCCGTCCAATACCGCAACATTCGGCCCGGGCCTCCCTGCGCCGCTGTCGCTCGACTACCAGCGCTTCCTGCAACTGGGCAGCCGCCGTGCCCCGCACACCCTGCATGTGCACGAAAGCGGCTATCGTTCCGGCACCATCAACACCGATGCGCTCGGTTTGCGCTACAGCCACTGCGCCGGCAAGCGATTCTCGGCCGCCGAGTATGGCGGCACCGGCCGTGTAAACTTGCTCGTCGGCGGTTCGACCGCATTGGGCATCGGTGCCAGCTCCGATGAGAATACGGTGGCATCACAGCTGTCGATGCTCACCGGGGAAGTGTGGTTGAGCCTGGCTGGCTGTGGGCTCAATGCCAGTCAGGAACTGCTGCTGTTTCTCACCCATCAGCACCGTTTTGGCGAAGTCGGCCACGTGGTGGTGCTCAGCGGGATCAACACCTTGGCCCACGAGGGCCTGGGTGAGGTGCTGGGCGGCCCGCACGCTGCGCTGCACGCCAAGGCTTATCAGCAATACCTCAACAGTTTCAACGAAGGCATGCTGCCTACCGGCCCGGCACGCCGGGACTCGCTGTGGCAACGCCTCGGCCAGGCCCTTGCCCCGCGCCGGCCCACACCGGTGCCCGCCTGGCCCTTGTCCGCCCCGCAGAAGCGCCTGGCGCATGCTGCCGACAGCATTGGCCGCACCTTGCGCCAGTGGGAACGCATGCTTGCCGACAGCCACGCAACCCTTACCTTCATTCTTCAACCGCTGCTGCCATGGTGCCGTGAAACGCTGCCTGCCGGAGAGCGAGCCATGCTGTCGGCATTGGAACAGCAACCGACCAACTTCGACCGACTGCTTGAAGGCGCCTTCGACAGTCAACTGCACATGGCCTTCTTCAGGCGCATCAAGAGCCAGGCAGATCCGGTGCCGTGTTACGACATGAACAGCATGCTCAGCAGCTCCCCTGTATTCGGGGCCGAGCTGTTCATTGATCGCTTGCACCTGAACGATTTGGGCAACAATGCGCTGGCCAAGGTGATCACCGCCAAACTGGGCCTGGCCCAGGAAAAACATGCTCAACGCAAGGTCACACCGATCAAGCTCGTCTGACAAATGTGCGTTGCCCTTTCGGTCGGGGCTTCCGGTTGGCTAGAATAGGCCGTCGTTCCGATACGCCAGAGGCGAACGTGTACTTGTCATGAACACCCGAGCCGTCTACCAGTACCTTTCCACTTATCCGGGCTGTGGTGCCAGTGAGGCCTGCCTGTGAATGGTTTCGCCCGCGTGCCCGCACTACTCATCTCGCTGATGCCGTTTGCCGCACAAGCGCTCGACGTGCGTATCGACCCGCATGCCGACCTGCTTTATCGCCAAGCCCTGCCATTGCTGGAGCAGGCCGATAACCAGGACGATAACGCCAACACGCTGCGCACTGCCATTGGCGGCGATCCGGAACTCAAACGCCAGGGCCAGGCCATGGCCCGTACGCTTCCAACTGCGGTAGCCCTGCTTGAAAAGTCAGTGGAACTCGGCCATCCCGTGGCCCAATACCGCCTGGCGCTGTACTACACGACCTACCTGCCAGCGGCGCAAATCCCTGATGCTGCATGCCCCTTGCTCGAGGCCAGCCTACAACAGGGCTTTGCCCCACCCGCGACGGCGATCGCCACCTGGTGCCCACCGTATAACGCCAGCCCCCGTTACCGCCAAGCGCTTGAAGCGATCCCGGGCATGGCCACGCTGTATGCGCCCTACTACCCGCAACCGGCCACTCGGCTGGCTTGCAGCCGCAGCCAGCCACAAGGGCTGGAAATGCAGTGGGGGCGTCAACGCGACTATCAGGCCGAGGTGTATCGGTTGCTGGGCGACCTCGATCCGCAGCACCGCCGGGACTTGCTGCAAAAGGCGGTGGAAATCAATGGTTGCGCAGCAGCACAACGGCGGTTGACCAGCCAGCGTTGAACGTTGTTCTGGCAGTGGCAAACCAGCAAGATCGTTCAAGCCACCTGCCCCGCCCTCTGGCATGCTGCGCTGCCGAACAACAGTGTTGCAGCCATCATGCAAAGCAGTCCGCCTATTGCCCGCCAAGCTTTTCTGCACGGCGCCATCGCCATTGTTCCGTTATCGCTGGCCGTTGCCCCTTGGGGCCTGCTTGCGGGCTCGATGGCCATCGAGGCCAACCTCAGTGCCTGGGAGGGTCAGGGCTTGTCGGCGATCGTGTTCGCTGGCGCCGCGCAACTGGTAGCCATCGGCATGCTCAAGGGCGGCGCCAACCTGCTGTCGATTTTGCTGACCACATTGCTGCTCACCTCGCAGCATCTGCTTTACGGCTTGTCGATGCGCCCGGTGCTGTCGAACCAGCCGCTGCGCTGGCGCCTGGGCCTGGGTTTCCTGTTGACCGATGAGTTCTTCGCGTTGACCAGCCACTATGACCAACAGCAATTCAACCGCTGGTACGCGCTAGGTGTCGGCCTGACCTTCTACGTGGCCTGGAACCTGTTCACCCTGGCCGGGATCGTGCTGGGCCAGAACATCCCGCACCTGGACCAGTTGGGTCTGGATTTTTCCATTGTCGCCACCTTTGTCGCCCTGATCGCCCCACTGGTGCGCAACCTCGCCACGGTAGTGTGCGTGGCGGTGTCGCTGTTCTGTTCAGTGCTTTTCAGCTACTGGCACTGGGAAACCGCGTTGGTAGCCGCTGGCCTGCTGGGCATGGCTGCCGGATTTGTCTGCCAGAAATTTTCCGGAGGCCGCGCATGACCTGGCTACTGATCTTTGCCATGGGCGCCGTAGTGTTCCTCAATCGCTACGCTTTCCTGGAACCGCGCCTACCGCTGCGCCTGAGCTCCAATGCCCGGCAGTTTCTGGGTTTTGCCGTGCCGGGCATGCTCACCGCCATTTGCGGGCCTATCGTCTTCCTGCCCGGCCACCAGTTGGACCTGAGCCCGCTCAACCCCTACCTGCTGGGGGCTGTAGTGGCCATCGTTCTGGTGTTGTTGACCCGCAGTGTATTGCTGAGCATGCTGGTGAGCATGTTGATCTTCTTCCTGCTGCGCAGCTGGCTGACATGAGCACGCCCCTGCGCGAACAAACCCACCTTTGGCAGGCGCCCGCGCTGGGCGATGTCGAGATGCTGCATGCGCGCTACATTCAGCAACGCTTCGCCCCACATGTTCACGAGGGTTACGTGTTCACCGTGATCGAGTCGGGTGCCCAGCGCTTCTGGCACCGCGGCAGCGAGCACCTGGCGCCCGTGGGCAGCATGGTACTGATCAACCCTGACGAACTGCATACCGGCGCCACAGCCCATGAGGCTGGCTGGCGCTACCGCGGGTTTTATCCGGAGCATGAACGGGTGACCGGCGTGCTCGACGAGCTGGAACTGGGCCGCCACGGCATGCCCTGCTTCAAGGACAGCGTGATCCAGGACCCGGCCCTGGCCATGGCCTTCAGCAAGCTGCATCAGCTGTCCGAAGCCAGCGCCAGTGCCCTGCAGCAACAGACCGCCTGGCGCCAGGCGGTTCTGGCCCTGGTACAACGACACGGGCAATGCGCTGAGCCCACTCCCCCTGGCCACGAACCACTGGCCGTAGCCCGCGCCCGCGAGCTGCTGGAGAGCCAACTGGCAGAACCGCCATCGCTCGAAGCACTGGCGGGCGCGGTTAATCTATCGCCGTTCCATTTCGCCCGGGTGTTCCGCCAGGCCACCGGCCTGCCACCGCATGCCTGGCTGAAGCAACGGCGCCTGGCCCGTGCCCGGGAAATGCTCAAGAGCGGCGTGGCTGCGACCCACGTGGCTTTCAACCTGGGCTTCGCTGACCAGAGCCACTTAAGCCGGCAATTCAAACAGGCCTATGGCGTGACGCCAGGGGCCTATCGACAAGCATGCGTTCACGCGGTCGTGCCTTCCCACCGGCTCACAACGCCAGCTCCAGTTGCAAAGGATCCGAATCTTTTCGTCGAATCCTGACGGCAATACCGGCCACACGCACTGGCCGTCCTTGCCGCTGGCCTAACCGCCCTTCATCAGTTGTTCCTGCCGGGTGCCCCACAGGATCCAAGCGTTATGCGCCAACGCCCCACGCACACTGGCTTGCATTGCATCATCGATTGTCGCTGTCATGCGCACTTTCTTTCAGGTTCCAGCGTACTGGCGCGATACACAGCATGAGCGTCATCCATATGAAGGTCGCTGGCCCCGCAAGCACGAAGACCAGGCTGGCAATCAGCCCCGATACGGCATCACCAATGACGGCAGTGAAGTAATAGAGGGAAAAATTCCTGCCAACTTCATGCTCGCTCGACAAGCACTGGATGTTGGTGACGATCGCGATATCGACAAATGCACCAATGAAACCGACCAGGAACAAAATCAGGAGGAACAGCCACTTGTTGAAGTGCAATGCCACTGCCGCAGCAAAAAACAGTGCCCCATACAGCGCCCAGTAACGCAGTACCAAGCGTGCAGTTGTCCATGGGTTGAAGCGTGTGTAGAGCACGCCACCCAATACGGTGCCTGCCGCAAGCAGTGAGAAAACATAGCCAACCGCTGCCTCTGAGGCAAAGTGCTCCAGCACCGAAGCCGGAAGGATGAAGCGAATCACCGACGTGGCAAACATCGCACAGAGGGTGGTACAGCCAATAACAGCAAACAAAGGCGCATTGCTGACCCTGAGCTGACTTACACTGCGCGCCGTATCCCGCACTATGGCGCGCCCATCGAATGCCTGCCGGACGCCCTGCCTGGCAGGCCCCAGGGTAGCGATGGAAATGACCGACAACACCAGGCACGCCGCAAAGAACAAGAAGGTTGCTTCGCGAGACAACAGTAACACACATGCCGAGAAAACCCGCGGCCCGATAATCGAGGCTGCATCCTCGATCACCTGAATACCGCTGTTCACCGAGGCGAGTTGGTCCTTTCCGACAAGGCCTGGAAAATACGCTCGAAACGTAGGTACATACAGACATTCGAATGCCGTCATGACCATCGCAAGGCCGACCAAGACGGGCAATACCGGTTTGAAAAAGCTGAATAAGGTAAAGAAGGTAAGTGCTAGGAGGCCTTTAGCCGCCTCGACAGCAAACAACGTTCGTTTCCTGTTGACATTGTCCGCCAGCCAGCCACCTAAAGGTGAAAACAGCATGCTGGGCAAGTAGCTAAAGAAATAAACGATGCCAATCAAAAGCAGATCCGCCTCGGTCATTGATACGATGGCCACGGCAAATGCAGCTTCGAAGGCAAATTCACCACACTTGGAAAAACAATAGCCGAACGCTAGAGAACGCGTCCCGCGATCAACACTCAGCGCCCGCATATTTCGTGATTCCCTCAGCCAGCAGCATAGGTCAATTCCTACTTGGTAATATTACGCCTAGGCACTTCAGATTATTGAAATTACCCTGCGCAATTTGGGCAAAACCAATCTAAGACTCATCCAGCATCGTATTCAATCTGAAAGTTGTAACAACACCCCTCCTCCGCGCACACACAACTCAGCACATAGGAACATTCCTACTAGTAGCCATTTTTAACTTCGGCATTCCCACAACGGCAGACTCCCCCAGTAGAACGCTTCAGCAGATTAATTTCAGATGCCGCACCTTGAATCTTAGGCAGACAAAGGCATCGACTTTAAACATTCTGTTTATAAGTAACGAGTTGTTACTACGCCTTGAGAGCAGCGTCTCCTGCGCCTTGAAAAGTCAGTAAGTGCCTGGCCAGCCCTCTGCTACACTGACAAGGCTGAATTGGAGGATCCTGCCATGTCCGAAAGAGAGCTCACCACCCTCATATCGTTGATGAACCAGCGCCAGGCCTGCCTGAGCAGTGCCTGCAAAGAGATCGCCGACTGGATCGACCGGCAGGGTGACGTGCCCGCCGCTGGCAAGATCCGCGCAAGCCTCAAGGCCCTGGAGGCCGACGAAGCCCAGGTCCGCAAGACCTTGACCTCGCTGACCTTGGAAAGGCCGCTGCCGCGTTTTCGCAGCTGAATGAAGTGGGGCCGCTTAGCGGCCCCGGATCAATCAGTGCTTCATGTGCATGTGGTCGTGCCCACCGCCCATCTCGGCGTTGAGCGCCCGTACCTCTGCCTGCACTTCCAAGGTTTCCTTGCCACCCTTGGCATCTTCCACAGTCAGGGTCAGCGGGACTTTGTCGCCCTCCTTCACCTGCTGGGTCAAGCCCATCAACATCACGTGATAGCCATTGGGGTCCAGGCTTACCGGCTTGCCGGCTGGCAGCTGCACGGCCTCGACCTGTTTCATGCCCATCACATCACCGTTCATGGTCATCTCATGCACTTGCACAGTCTTGGCCACAGGCGATGCTACCCCTATCAGCTTGCTGTCGCTGCTGGCAGTCAGGGTCATGAACGCACCGGTGGACTGCTGGTGCGGTACGCTGGCACGTACCCAGGCATCGCTGACAGTGGTCTGGGCCAAAGCCGGCAGCGCCAGGCCCAGCAGGGCAATAGCGGCCAGGCCGCGCTTGAACGGGTGCAGTGAAACAGCCATTAGCAGATCTCCATCAGGGTGACCAGGTCTTCGGCGCATTCCTTGGCGTTCAGGGAATGGCCCAGGCTCAGGCGCAGGGTGCCACGCGTGTCGTAGACGTAGCTGGTGGACGAATGTGAGATGGTGTAGGTATCACCGGCCGGGACCTTCTCGTAGAACACCTTGAACTCCTTGGCCACCTCGGCGATTTCCTCCGGGGTGCCAGTCAGGGCCATGAACGAGGGGTCGAAGGCCTTGACGTAGGCGTCGAGCACTTCGGGGGTGTCGCGCTCAGGGTCCAGGGTGATGAACACCACCTGGAACAGATCGCGGTCGCGGCCCCGGAGCTGCTTGCGGATTTGCGCCGCTCGCGCCAACGTGGTCGGGCAGACTGCCGGGCACTGGGTGAACCCGAAGAAGATCATCGGCATGCTGCCGTAGAAGCTCGACAGGGTGACGTCGTTGCCCTTGGTATCCTTGAGACGGAACTTGCGCCCCAGGATTTCGTTGCTCATGTTCTTGCCGTACTTGAACTCGAGCCCTCGGGCCGGGTTGCAGCCTGCCAGCAGGCCGAGCCCGAGAACGCCCATCCCGGCGACGACTGCGCGCCGGGTCAACAGATCATTCATGGAACCATCCTTTAAAGGGAAGGTGCCGACCCTCGGGACGGGCCGGCCGAAAAACCGGGGCATTCTGGCATGACGCCCCAAGCGCTTCTACCCGACCAAGGCGGTGATGGCTTGCAGCCCTTTAAACACGGGCTGCGGCCTGTTGTCGCAGGGGTTGAATCCGTAACAGTTTGTTGCTAAGAGCTGGTGGCCAGCCGTTCGCCAAACTACCGATCAGTAGTACGCGTTTTCTTTCTGGGTGTGGTCAGTCACATCCCTCACGCCCTTGAGCTCCGGAATACGTTCGAGCAGGGTCCGCTCGATGCCGTCCTTCAGGGTTACGTCGGCCTGACCGCAGCCTTGGCAACCACCACCGAACTGCAACACGGCAATGCCGTCGTCGACCACATCCACCAGGCTGACCTGGCCACCGTGGCTGGCCAGACCCGGGTTGATCTCGGTCTGCAGGTAGTAGTTGATACGCTCGTTGATCGGGCTGTCTTCGTTGACCATCGGTACTTTGGCGTTCGGCGCCTTGATGGTCAGCTGGCCGCCCATGCGGTCGGTGGCGTAGTCGACCAGCGCGTCTTCCAGAAACGGCACGCTGACGGCATCCAGGTAGGCAGTGAAGCTCTTCAGACCCACGGCGGTGTCGTCAGGCTTTTCTTCGCCCGGCTTGCAGTAGGCAATGCAGGTTTCGGCGTACTGGGTGCCCGGCTGGGTGATGAAAACGCGGATGCCGATGCCAGGCGTGTTCTGCTTGGAAAGCAGATCGGCCAGGTAATCATGGGCGGCGTCGGTAATGGTTATAGCGCTCATGGAAGTTCCTCACAGACTTGCGGCCAAGTGTACGCCAAGCTGGCCTTCGAACAAAGTCCTAGCATTTGACTCGGGAAAGAGCAAACGCCGGCGTTTGCTCCCGCGGTGCCGCCAGCCACGCCTGCATCCGCCGGTACAGGCCCCGCTCCAGCCACTGGTAGCTGAACCACGACATTAGTCCAATGGACGGCACGCACAGCGCAAAGACCAGGTAGGGGTTCAAGTGCAGGCGCTGGCTGGCGAACCAGCCCGCGTACAGCACCAGTACGTGGATCAGGTACACCGAGTACGAGCAGTCCCCCAATGCCTTGAGCAGCCGGTTGCCCTGAAAGTACGGCTCAAGCGCTACAAATGCCAGCACTATCAGTGCACCGGGAAGGCCCCAATGCAAGAGCCGTTGGGACGCGTCCAGGTGGTAGATCGCGTAGCCCGCCACGCCCAGCACCGCCAGCGGCAACCACAACCCCTCGCGCACCAGGCCGCGGCGGTACAGCACACCGATGCCGATACCGAGCAGAAACTCGTAGATGATGCCGTTGTTGTAGAAGCGGCTGAGCACGCCAAGGCGGCCCAGCACTTCGCTGACCAGTAGCAGTGCAGCGGTCACCAGCAGCAACTGATGGCGCTGCCGGACAAGGAATGCCAGGCCAAACAAAAGGTAGAAGAACATCTCGAAGTTCAGCGTCCAGCCAACGTTCAAGGTCGGGTACAGGCCGTAGCCACCTGGGTTCTCTGCCGGAATGAACAGCATCGACAGCAACAGGTGATGCCAGGTGAATGCCTGGTGTGGCATCCATTGGCTGAAGGCCAGCAGCAGTAGCGCCATCAACAGGGTGTAGAACCAGTAGGCAGGGACGATTCGCAATGCGCGGTTGAGCAGGAACCGACGCGGCTCAACGGGCTTGTCTCGGGTCGAAAGGTAGATCACCAGCCCGCTGATGACGAAGAAGATGTCGACGCCCACCGCGCCGCGGTCAGTGAGCAGTTGGCCGATGGGGCCAGTGGCATGGAAGTCGAAAAAGATCTGCATGAAATGGTGGCAGACCACCACCCAGGCGGCGAACGCCCGCAGTGCCTGAAGCGAATACAGCATGGATCACCCTGCGATTGCCTTGGTGCATTGAGGCCACAGTGGGGCTGCCTGGCAGCCCCGGACCACCCAACCTTTCCGACCGCAGGTGTGCCGGAAAGGTCAGCTCAACCGATCAGAGGTTCTCGTAGCGGTTCATGTCCAGCACCCCGGCCTCCAACGGCTGGGTTTCCTTGATATAGGTGCTCAGGTCGTGGAAGTAACGCCAGAACTGCGGGTGGCTGCGGCGCACGCCCCAGCGCATGACGATGCGCTCGAACTTGGCGGCATCGTCGCGCGCGTATTCCATGTCTTCGACGAACTCCGGCACATCCACTGCCGGGATGTTGAAGATGAAATTCGGGTAACTGCTGAGCACGCCGGGGTACAAGGTCAGGGTATCGAGCCCCGGCTGGTAGCGCGCAGCCTCACCCAGCAGGAACGCGACATTGCTGTGCGCACGGTTGCGCAGCAGGCTGTAGACCTGACGCTGGCCGCCTTGCCCTTCGATGCGCAGCAGGGTGGCTTCAGGCAACTGGTTGATCACCTTAAGGCCTGCAGCCGGGCGTGATACGAGACGGCTGAGCGACTGCTCGACGTTACGGAATTCTTCATTCATCTGCGGCCGCGAGCAGTAAGCACCCTGGCAGCGGTTGATCGGATCGGGCGCGGCGTTCAGGCTGCCGGTGCGCTGCAGCAGCTTGAGGCCGAAGTCGCGCTTGGGGTCGCGTGGGTCGAGCCTGATGCCGCTCGGCGTGTCAGTGTCGATGTCTTCATAGTCGAGCCACATCTTCACTTTGCCGCTGTTCTGGTACCAGTCGCTGAGAATTGCACCACGCTGGTCCGCTGGCATCAGGCGCAGGAAGTTGACCTCGGCACCATTGCGGATCAGATCGAAGTACAGCCGCGTCTGCAACTGGTGCGAGACATTGCCGAATACATCGAAGTTGACCGCCAGCTGGTAATAGGTGCGTTCGAATAGCGGGTAGTCGAACAGCCACACCGTCAGCGGCACATCGCCGACCAGGCCCTTGGTCACCGAAGCGCTGTCGAAGTGGCGGAAGATGCTGAGCAGCGCATTGTCGTTGCCGGCCCACAGGGTCGACCAGCCCGGCGCCGGCATTTCGGCGTAGGCCTCGCGACGCAGTTTTTCATACTCGTTGCGCTTGTCACGGTAGGCATGCCAGAGGTTGAGCACACTGCCCACGTCATCGATCTGGCCCGGCATGGCGAGCAACGGTGTGGCCTGGCCACGGTACGCAGCATCGGTGACGTAGCGGTCGTGCGCCGGCTCCTGGAACAGCGCCCAGAAGTTATCGCGGATCACATCGGTAGCGATCTGCCCACGGCACACCGGCCCACGGATGAAGGTGCGGACGAAGTACTCGGCGTTGTCCAGCATGAACTGGTAGCGCGCCACCGCCGGGATCGCCTCGAAGGTCTCGAACGGGTTGGCCCGGTGGCGCGGCCCATAGCCCGGCAGCGCGCTGGCGTGCCAGTCACCGGCATAGAACAGCTGCTTCACGCGCTTGAGCTTTTGCGGCCCCATCGGGTAGGTGATGTGGGTTTTATGCACGATCACACCCTGCACCGGAATCAACCGGTAATAAAAGTCGGTACCCGGCGGGTCGTTGGGGCGGCGCGTGGCAATCAGGTCGACCGGCTGGCCGCTGGGCGTGCGCGAGCGCACCCACTGGAAGAAGTGGCCCTGCTCGCCGCCGACGAAATGGATGTGCGCCAGGAACAGGTGCTCGTACAGCCAGCGCCCGACCAAGGCCTCGGTAGAGCCCGGTCGATTGAGCAGTTCTTCCCAGTCGGCAATCTGTTTGGCCTCGGCCGCGCTGGGTTGAATGGGCTCATACTCGACCGGCGCACCTGCAGCCAGCCAACCCTGCAGGGTCTGGTATTCCTTATCGGTCAGGCCAGTGACCGCCAGCGGCATACCCTCTTTGGGGTGGGCACCGGCATAGGCATCGAACTCATGGGGCAACGGGCACATGTTGTTGCGCGCGAGCCCCAGGACGATATCGTCGGGCAGCTTGGCGTTGGGGGTAAGCGGCGCCTTGTGCCCCAGCTCCAGCATGCGTGCCATCAATGCGGCCTGGCTGCCCTGGCCGTCGAGCACCGAATAGAAGCCCTTCTTGCGCCACTGCTCTTCGCTGTGCGCATCGTAGAACAGCCGTGTGGTCGGGACTGCCTTGCTCCTTTCACCTTGGTACACCGGTACCTTGGTTGCACCACGCACTGCGCCTTCGGGGCTCTCCAGCTTCAGCTGGCAGGCGGCGTCGTTGCAGGCATGGCAGGCCACGCACTTCTCGGTGAAAATCGGTTGAATGTCCCGGGTGTAGGAAATTACCGCGCTCGATTGGGGGGCTTGTGCGAGCGCGACGCTGCTGAGCAGCAGCGCGAAAGCGCCGACAAGAAAACGATGCACCATGTGCCGAAAGTCCTGGGTTCTAGAAAAGCCATCACGTTTGCCTGGTCGACCATGGGTGCTTCACGGCGCAACATGAACGAAATTCATGCGAATGGCCAATGCGCCTAAAAACCGCGCAGCTTTGTTATGATTCCGCACCTTCTGATATTCGCCCGACCAGGTAGTTCCTATGTCCGACCGCAGCGCTCGTCTCCAAGCACTCCAGCACGCACTCAATGAGCGCATTCTGATCCTCGACGGCGGCATGGGTACTATGATCCAGAGTTACCGCCTCGAGGAACACGACTATCGTGGCACGCGCTTCGCCGATTGGCCAAGCGATGTAAAAGGTAACAACGACCTGCTGCTGCTCAGCCGCCCCGATGTCATCGCTGCCATCGAGAAGGCGTACCTGGACGCCGGCGCCGATATTCTCGAAACCAACACCTTCAACGCCACGCAGATTTCCCAGGCCGACTACGGCATGGAGTCGCTGGTCTACGAGCTGAACGTCCAGGGCGCGCGCATCGCCCGCCAGGTGGCGGACGCCAAGACCCTGGAGACGCCGGACAAGCCACGCTTCGTTGCCGGCGTGCTCGGCCCGACCAGCCGCACCTGCTCGATTTCCCCGGACGTCAACGACCCCGGCTACCGTAACGTCACCTTCGACGAACTGGTGGAAAACTACATCGAGGCGACCCGCGGGCTGATCGAGGGTGGCGCCGACCTGATCCTCATCGAGACCATCTTCGACACGCTCAACGCCAAGGCGGCGATCTTCGCCGTGCAGCAGGTGTTCGAAGATGACGGCATCGAACTGCCGATCATGATCTCCGGCACCATCACCGATGCCTCGGGCCGTACCTTGTCCGGCCAGACTACCGAAGCGTTCTGGAACTCGGTACGCCATGCCAAGCCGATTTCCGTTGGCCTGAACTGCGCGCTGGGCGCGAAGGACCTGCGCCCTTACCTTGAAGAGCTGTCGACCAAGGCCGACACCCACGTTTCCGCCCACCCCAATGCCGGCCTGCCGAACGCCTTCGGCGAGTACGACGAAACCCCGGCCGAGATGGCTGCCGTGGTCGAAGAGTTCGCGGCCAGTGGTTTCCTCAACATCATCGGCGGTTGCTGCGGTACCACGCCCGGGCACATCCAGGCCATCGCCCAGGCCGTGGCCAAATACAAGCCGCGCCAGATCCCGGAAATCGCCAAGGCCTGCCGGCTGTCGGGCCTGGAACCGTTCACCATCGACCGCCAGTCGCTGTTCGTCAACGTCGGTGAGCGCACCAACATCACCGGCTCCGCCAAGTTCGCCCGGCTGATCCGCGAAGAGAATTACACCGAAGCGCTGGAAGTCGCCCTGCAGCAGGTAGAGGCCGGCGCTCAGGTAATCGACATCAACATGGACGAAGGGATGCTCGACTCCCAGGCAGCCATGGTCCGCTTCCTCAACATGATTGCAGGCGAGCCGGACATCTCGCGCGTGCCGATCATGATCGACTCGTCGAAATGGGAAGTGATCGAGGCTGGCCTCAAATGCATCCAGGGCAAGGGCATCGTCAACTCGATCTCCATGAAAGAAGGCGTCGAGCAATTCAAGCACCACGCCCGCCTGTGCAAACGCTACGGCGCGGCCGTGGTGGTGATGGCCTTCGACGAGGTCGGCCAGGCCGACACCGCCGCGCGCAAGAAGGAAATCTGCCAGCGCAGCTACGACATCCTGGTCAATGAAGTCGGCTTCCCGCCGGAAGACATCATTTTCGACCCGAACATCTTCGCCGTCGCTACCGGCATCGAAGAGCACAACAACTATGCCGTGGACTTCATCGAGGCCTGCGCCTACATCCGTGACCACCTGCCACATGCGCTGAGCTCGGGCGGCGTGTCCAACGTGTCGTTCTCGTTCCGCGGCAACAACCCGGTGCGCGAGGCGATCCACTCGGTGTTCCTGTTCCACGCCATCCGCAACGGGCTGACGATGGGTATCGTCAACGCCGGCCAGCTGGAGATCTACGACGAGATCCCGGCCGAGCTGCGCGAGCGGGTCGAGGACGTGGTGCTCAACCGCACCCCCGAAGGTACCGATGCATTGCTGGCCATCGCCGACGACTACAAAGGCGGCGGTGCCACCAAGGAAGTCGAGAACGAGGCCTGGCGCTCACTGCCGGTCGGCAAGCGCCTGGAACATGCGCTGGTCAAAGGCATCACCGCACACATCGTCGAAGACACCGAGGAGTGCCGCCAGCAATGTGCGCGCCCGATCGAAGTCATCGAAGGGCCGCTGATGAGCGGCATGAACGTGGTTGGCGACCTGTTCGGCGCCGGCAAGATGTTCCTGCCGCAGGTGGTCAAGTCGGCGCGGGTGATGAAGCAGGCCGTGGCCCACCTGATCCCGTTCATCGAGGCCGAAAAAGGCGACAAGCCCGAAGCCAAGGGCAAGATTCTCATGGCGACGGTCAAGGGCGACGTGCACGACATCGGCAAGAACATTGTCGGCGTGGTCCTGGGCTGCAACGGCTATGACATCGTCGACCTCGGCGTGATGGTACCGGCAGAGAAGATCCTGCAGACCGCCCGCGACGAGAAGTGCGACATCATCGGTTTGTCCGGCCTGATCACCCCGTCGCTGGACGAGATGGTTCATGTTGCCCGGGAAATGCAGCGCCAAGGCTTCGAGCTGCCGTTGATGATCGGCGGCGCCACCACGTCCAAGGCCCATACCGCAGTCAAGATCGAGCCCAAGTACAGCAACGATGCGGTGATCTATGTGACCGACGCCTCCCGCGCGGTAGGTGTGGCCACCCAGTTGCTGTCCAAGGAACTCAAGCCCGGCTTCGTTGAAAAAACCCGCCTGGACTACATCGAAGTGCGTGAACGCACTGCCAACCGCAGTGCCCGCACCGAGCGCCTGAGCTACGCGCAGGCCGTGGCGGCCAAGCCGAAATACGACTGGGCCGCTTATCAGCCGGCGGTCCCTGCCTTCACAGGCGTCAAGGTGCTGGACAACATCGACCTGCGCACCCTGGCCGAGTACATCGACTGGACGCCGTTCTTCATTTCCTGGGACCTGGCCGGCAAGTTCCCACGCATCCTCACCGATGAAGTGGTGGGTGAAGCGGCAACCTCGCTGTACAAGGATGCCCGCGAGATGCTCGACAAACTGATCGACGAGAAGCTGATCAGTGCGCGCGCCGTGTTCGGCTTCTGGCCAGCCAACCAGGTTGCCGATGACGACATTCAGGTCTACGACGACAACGGTCAGCCCCTGGCCACCTTGCACCACCTGCGCCAGCAGACCATCAAGCCCGATGGCAAGCCGAACTTCTCCCTGGCCGACTTTGTCGCGCCCAAAGACAGCGGCGTCACCGACTACATGGGTGGCTTCATCACCACCGCCGGCATTGGTGCCGAGGAAGTGGCCAAGGCTTACCAGGACAAGGGCGACGACTACAGCTCGATCATGGTCAAGGCCCTCGCCGACCGCCTGGCCGAGGCCTGCGCCGAGTGGCTGCACGAGCAGGTGCGTAAAGAGCACTGGGGTTATGCGCGCGACGAGCACCTGGATAACGAGGCACTGATCAAGGAACAGTACAGCGGCATCCGCCCCGCCCCAGGCTACCCGGCCTGCCCGGACCATACCGAAAAAGAAACGCTGTTCCGCCTGCTCGACGGCACAGCCATCGGTGAAACCGGCCCCAGCGGCGTGTTCCTCACCGAGCACTTCGCCATGTTCCCGGCTGCGGCGGTCAGCGGCTGGTACTTTGCTCACCCGAAAGCGCAGTACTTTGCCGTGGGCAAGGTCGACAAGGACCAGATCGACAGCTACAGCGCACGCAAGGGCCAGGATGTCAGCGTCAGCGAGCGCTGGCTGGCACCGAACCTGGGGTACGACAGCTGACATTCGTGGGGCCGCTTTGCGGCCCCATTTGCCATCTACACTGTCCTTGATTGCCTCTGAATATCCAAGGAGCCAGCATGGACGATCCCAGTCAAGGTAAACCCCCTACCTTCTGGCAGATGCTGCACAGCATCCTGGCCGCCGCGCTAGGTGTGCAGAGCGGCAAGAACCGCGCGCGCGACTTCACCCATGGCAAGGCCAGCCACTTCATCGCGCTGGGCGCACTGTTCACCTTGGTGTTCATCCTGATCCTGATCGGCCTGGTACGACTGGCGCTGCACCTGACCGCCCACTGAAACGCAACCCGCCCGCGTAATTCCCTTGCGCGGGCGGCTCAGGTTGCATCACGGCCTGGAGCTGAGGCTATTGGTGGCTGACCCAGTACACGGCAGTGACCACCACCAGGACGATCAGGCAGAGGATCGCCCAGGCATCGACGCTGCTGTCAGCTTTGCGGACCTTGGTTGTATTTCCCATTGCATTGCCTCTTGTAGTGGTTATGGGAATGCACTTCACAACCAGCAGTTAAGACGAGCAATGCCCTTCTCTCAAGCAGGGTTTTTCAGTAGTCGACAGGTGACGTCAAGAAGGGATACCGGTAAGTCGGCGGGCGTCCTTGGGCGCTGAAACGCTGGAAGTCGACACCATAGTCGTCCTGTTCCGCCAGCTTGAGCCAACGCTTTGCCTTGTCTGGATCGATCGACTGCAAAACCGGCATCACATGGTCGCGCTGACCATCGCGTGCGATATCCACGCCATAGGCATCGTCATGCAGCATGACCATGGCCCAGCCGCCGAGACTGAAATGCCCACCCATCAGCACCCCCAGGCGCCCTTCGATGCGCGCTCTCAAGGCCTCGGGGGAGCTGTTGACGGCGCTGAACACTACATCTTGCCCAGGCTTGCGCCCCGCAGCCTCGAACGCGCGCATGGCGCCAAAGGCCATTTCGTCGTTGGCCGACCACACCAGCTTGATATCCGGGTAGCGCTGCAGCAACTGCTGCGCCTGTTCAAAGGCGCGCTGGCGGTTCCAGCCACCGTAAACCACCTGCCGCAGGCGCACCTGAGGGAAGTCGGCCAAGGCGCGACGCATGCCTTCTTCACGCAACTGCGAGGCGGGCGTGGTCTTGAGCCCGGTGAAAGCCACCAGGTCCACCGGCTCGTTACTGCGCGGCAGCAAAGCGACCATCTGGTGCAGCATCTGGTAACCGGCCTGCTCGTCATTGGCCGTCAAGGCCCCTAACAAAGCGCCGTACTTTGCGGGCTGGGCTTGAATGCTGCTCGCCTGGCTGGCAGTCAGCCCGTTGTTGACCAGTAACAGCTTGACCCCGCTACCTTGCGCCAGGCGAATGATCTGTGGCGCAATGTACCGCTCGTTGACCAGCACGAGGTATTCCGGGCGCTGCGGGCCCTTGAGCACCGCCCGGGCCTGGCTCAGGGCGCGCTCGGGATTACGGGCGCTGTATTGCACCTGCAGCGCCATGCCCAGGTCATCAGCCGCCGCTTGCATGAAGCGCGAGTAACTGACCCAGAACGTCTCTGCGGGTAGGCCCGGATTGAGGAAAACCACCGAAGCGGCCTGAACGCTGGCTGCCAGCGGCAGGCTCAGGCACAAGCTGTAGCACAATGCCTTGAGCATGCGGTTACATCCTTACCAACAAACCCGCGAGTATAAACCTGCGGCGCTGAGTGACGGATAAACGCCAGTCAATCTCACTTAGTTCGTTTGGTTCTTTTCATATGCAAAAACATCACTTTAGCGCATAAACGCAACCTGATATCGTTTCCCCGCTCCGAACCGGAGTGCGCGGCCGTGCGCGCGAATAGCTGCATGCAGCCTGAGACAGGACTTTTATGTACGTATACGACGAGTACGATCAGCGGATCATCGAGGACCGCGTCAAGCAGTTCCGTGATCAGACCCGCCGCTACCTGGCCGGTGAGCTGAGCGAAGAAGAATTCCGCCCTCTGCGCCTGCAGAACGGCCTCTATATCCAGCGTTTCGCCCCGATGCTGCGCGTCGCCGTGCCCTACGGCCAGCTGAACGCCCGCCAGGTTCGCACACTGGCCAAGATCGCCCGCGATTACGACAAGGGCTATGCCCACATCTCCACCCGCCAGAACGTGCAGTACAACTGGCCGGCACTTGAAGACATCCCGGACATCCTTGCCGAACTGGCCACCGTGCAGATGCACGCGATCCAGACCAGCGGCAACTGCCTGCGCAACACCACCACCGACCAGTTCGCCGGTGTTGCCGCAGACGAAATCATCGACCCGCGCCCCTGGTGCGAGATCGTCCGCCAGTGGACCACCTTCCACCCGGAATTCGCCTACCTGCCGCGCAAGTTCAAGATCGCGATCAACGGCTCGAAAGAAGACCGCGCGGCCATCGAAGTGCACGACATCGGCCTGGAGCCGGTGCGCAACGCTGCCGGTGAGCTGGGCTTCCGCGTGCTGGTCGGGGGCGGCCTGGGCCGTACCCCGGTGGTCGGTTCGTTCATCAACGAATTCCTGCCGTGGCAGGACCTGATCAGCTATCTGGACGCCATCCTGCGCGTGTACAACCGTTACGGCCGTCGTGACAACAAGTACAAGGCGCGGATCAAGATCCTGGTCAAGGCCCTGACCCCGGAAGTGTTCGCCGAGAAGGTCGAGGCCGAAATGGCCCACCTGCGTGGCGGCAGCACCACCCTGACCGAAGAAGAAGTACAGCGTGTTTCGCGCCACTTCATCGACCCGGACTACCTGGCCCTGGACAACGTCGACTACAGCGCCCAGGACGCCGAATACCCAGGCTTCGCCCGCTGGCGCTCGCGCAACACCCGCGCCCACAAGCGCCCTGGCTACGTGGCCGTGACCCTGTCGCTCAAGCCCACCGGCGTTGCCCCGGGCGACCTGACCGACAAGCAGCTGGACGCCGTGGCGGACCTGGCAGAGCGCTACAGCTTCGGCTTCCTGCGCACCTCGCACGAGCAGAACATCATCCTCGCCGACGTCGAGCAGCGTCAGCTGCACGCCCTGTGGCTGGAGCTGCGCGAAGGTGGTTTCGCCACGCCGAACATCGGCCTGCTGACCGACATCATCTGCTGCCCTGGCGGTGACTACTGCTCGCTGGCCAACGCCAAGTCGATCCCGATCGCCGAATCCATCCAGCGCCGCTTCGACGACCTGGACTACCTGTTCGACATCGGCGAGATCGACCTGAACATCTCCGGCTGCATGAATGCCTGCGGCCACCACCACGTCGGCCACATCGGCATCCTCGGCGTGGACAAGAAGGGCGAGGAGTTCTACCAGGTGTCCCTGGGCGGCAACGCCGCGCGCGACGCGAGCCTGGGCAAGATCCTTGGCCCGTCCTTCGCCCAGGACGACATGGCCGACGTGATCGAGAAGCTGATCGCCGTGTACGTGGAGCAACGTACCGAGGAAGAGCGCTTCATCGACACCTACCAGCGTATCGGCATCGACCCTTTCAAGGAACGCGTCTATGCAGCGAATCATTAAGAACAACCAGATCGTCGACGAAACCTGGCACCTGCTGCCCAAGGAAACCACGATCGACGAACTGACCAACTGCGACGACTACATCGTCCCGCTGCAACTGTGGCGTGACCATGCCCATATGCTCAAGGCTCGCGACGGTGGCCTGGGCGTGTGGCTGGACAGCGATGAACAAGCGGAAGAGATCGGTGATGACGTGCAGCACTTTCAGGTCATCGCCCTGAACTTCCCGGCCTTCACCGATGGGCGCAACTACTCCAATGCGCGCCTGCTGCGCGACCGCTACCAGTTCAAGGGCGAGCTGCGCGCCATTGGCGACGTACTGCGTGACCAGTTGTTCTACCTGGCCCGCTGCGGTTTCGATGCCTTCGCCATCCGTGCCGACAAGGACCCGGAAGATGCCCTGCAAGGGCTGAAGGACTTCTCGGTGACCTACCAGGCCGCCACCGACGAGCCGCTGCCGCTGTTCCGCCGCCGCTGATCGTCTCCCGGCATGGTCCACCGCACGGTGGCCATGCCTCTGCTACAGCCATCTGGCTACGCTGCTTGTCAGCCCCTGCGGTCCTGAGGCCTTCTGCTGGCTGCCCCCGGTTCCGGCTCGGCACCCCCCTCCCATTCGCCCCCCAGCCGGGCCAGTGCTTCACGCACCCGCGCCATGACTATCTCGCTCAGGTGATTGTGCTCGAGGTTGACCCGGTGCGGTTGAGCTTCGACCCAGCTCAGCGCCTCCTCGCTCAACACCCCGATCCGGTTCCCACGCAAGTCCACGACCAACTCCGGGTAGCGTTGCAGCAACGCCAGAGGAAAGTGACGCAGGCCTGTTGCACGCAACGATACGTAGTGCAGATGAACGTTGTAGCGTAACTGCGGCACCACCCCCAGCGGATTCGCATCAAGGTTGAGAATTTCCAGCCTGGGAAACCACTCCAACCGCAGTTGGGATTGCGCGTCCAGGGTGATGAAATTGTTATGCAGGTGCAGTTGGGTAAGCCTGCCCAGGTGATTCAGCCCTTCCGGGATGGTGAGCAAGCGATTCGCGCCGACGTTGAGAATGCTCAACTGCGCAAGGTTGCCGAAGCTGCTCGGTATAGCGCCAAGAAGGTTGCCGCTCAATTGCAGGTTTTCAAGGCTGGCCAGCTGCCCTACCCGTTCATCCAGGACCACGATCTGATTGAAGGAAAGATCGAGGTAAGTCAGGTGGGCCAACTGCTCGACACCGGCCGGCAGTTCGTCGAGTTGATTGCCACAGAGTTCCAGATCGGCAAGCTCGGTCAAGTTTTCCAGGCCCGCCACTGTGTCGAGCATGTTACCGCCGAGGTTCAAACTTCGCAGCTGCGGTAAATGCTCCAGGCCATCGAGCGCTCGCAGGCGGTTGCCCGAGAGGTCCAGCGTTTTCAGGTTAGGAAACCGACTCAGGAAATCGGCCTCGATGACAGAAACCTGCTGGTTGCACAACGACAAGTCACCTACCTGCTCGAACACGATGCCCATGGGCAGCGCAGGTAACGAACTGATGATCCATCCTTCTCTGGTCGAGCGCAGGGTCGGCCCTTCATCGTGGTAACGCGACTGCCAGAAGCCGCGCAGGAGCTCCGCCATATTCGATCGCGCAGCATACTCAGGGTCGCCAGGCAACCCGCGCCACTGCGCCAGGCTAGCTTCAAGCCGCCTGGACAGATGCGCGAACGCTCGCGAGCCAGGGCCATGAAAAAGCCCGAGCTGATACCACACCCGATAGTTGCCGCGGGCCAGCGCCAGGGTCAGCGCGTTCTCCTCCTCCCTGCGCTGCTCTGCTATTTGCTCTGCCGCACGTACCGCGCCACTGCCTTGCGCCCCATCCCCTACAAGCGCGGCTCGCCGTTCATCGTGGTTTTGACGTATGACAGCAAACTGATCGTCATAGGCGAGCCTGACGTGATCCTGCCAGAACGCCTGTTGCGCCAGGAACTGGCTCAGTGCCTCGGCCGTCTCGGCCTCGTACACCGCTGCCTCGGCCTCAACCAGGTCGTTTGGGGTCACAGTTTGTACATGCCTGAAACTGAGGTACGTCGGTTCGCCGTAAATACCCAAAGGCTCTGAAAGCTGTACCCGGAAGGCTTGATAGATCTCACCCGGGCTGAATGGCACAGAGCGCCGGCGCAACTCTTCGATGTGCCGCGCAGCAAAGCGGTTAACCTGATCGAGCCTGAACAACTCACGCCCCAGGCTGCGCAACTGATGCTCGACGTGCCGACCATGCAGGCCTTCTGTGCGCAGCGCTACCTTCAAGTTGACGAGCAGCACATCGAGATCAACGCTGCCCCGCGGCACGGCAGCCTGCTGGAATACTGCCCGTCGAACATGAGCATGGTTATACATGCAGTAGAGCAGCTCACCCACACGGCGCCGAAAGTCTTGGGGTTCAACAGCAAAGCGCTCGGACTGCAGCAACACGCGGAGAAAAGCGAAGAACTCATCGCTGCCTGGTTCTTGCGCAAGCGCCTGCCAGTGCCTGCGGCGCGGCGCAGCCTCCTGCTCGGTCAGCCCTTCAAGCCACGGGGCACTGCCCTCTGCCCCCTGCTGACCGGCCGCTACAAGCTCGATCGCCAGCCGCTCGCGTGCAACCGGTGATAGCGGATTGCCCTGCAAGCTTGCGCAGCCGGGGTTGGCGCGTAACCAGCCGGCCTGCGCTTCACTGATGTCGACGATGCGATTGCTGCGCAAATCGAGCTGTTCCAGGTGTGCCAGTGCACTGGTATCAGGTATCGAGCTCAGCCGGTTGGAAGACAAGTCCAGGCGCCGTACATTGGGAAAGCGGGCGAGCAAACCCTCGCTGAGCGCCGTCAGATCAAGATTGCGCAGTACCAGGGAAGTCACATGGTCGAAGTGAACGCCCTCAGGCAGTTCGGGCAGACTACCCAGGCGTGAGCCCTCCAGAATCAACGCAGGATGGCCTTCACCGTCGCGAATGCGTCGTTGCCAGGCATGACGAATCCGCCGTGCCATGCGCGCCCGCCGGATCAACTGAATCGGCCCCGACGATTGCCGACGCCACAGCCCCAACGCCTGGTCAAGCGTTCGCAGCTCTTCACACAGGCGCAGGTAGTGATTCCAGGGTGTCAGCCCAAGCGTGCGGGCGTTCTGCGCAAACTGCTCCATCGCGCTTTCGTCGAAATCGGGGAACAGCCGTTGAATACCCCGACGCAACGCGCGATTGCTGCTTTCGCCACGGCCACTCAAGGGGTAACCCAGGCGCCCGTCGCCCAGCCGTACCGGCGGCCTGAAACCAAGGCCGACTGGCGCCATGCGCAACAGTGAAGCGGCGAGCTCGCGCTCTTCGCAGGCCCATTGCGACATGGCCTGGGCCAGTGTTTCGGGGCCGTCGCCGGCATCGCCCAATATCCTTTTCTGCCAGGGATCGAGCTGCAGCAACAGAGCCTGGAACAGGCTGTCGTCAGCCCTGGCCAACGGCAACGGGTTTGCGTGAGCATCCAGCGCCTGATACCCCTGGGCCGTTCGAAGCACGGTGCGTAACTCGCTGGCCGCTTGCGCTCCGGCCCACGCAGTCATTTCACCCGACAGCGTGTCGCCGCGCAGCTCGATGCGCACTCCTCGCCACGGGGCGCGCTCGGCGATCAGGCCCAATGCCAGTTGCTCGGTATCACGATTGATTGCGGCGGTTTGAAGCAGGCCCGCACAGGCGCGGTCCAGGCGCGTATCGCGCACGTACCAGCGCGCCTGTTCGGCCAAGGCCAACGGCACACGCTGGTGCGCGAGCATATGCTCCACCTGGTCCTCGGGCGCATGTTCGATGATCTCACGCGCACCCATTACCGACAGGCCGGGAAAGTCCCGGCGAAGCAGGGTTTCGGCTTCGCCGGGCATGGGCTGCTGAGCCTGCAGCTGCCGCTCGAAGGCCTCCCCGTTCAGCTCTGGCCGCTGAGCGTGCAACTGCTGCCTCTGCACTGCATCGTGCAAGCGCGCCGGCGCCTGTGCCTGTTCCACATGCAAACGGCGCAGTTGGTCCTGGTTGAACCCCGTTGCCCGCATCACCGCGTGTATGGCCTGCTCATCGAGGTGCGCCCAGCCCGCGTCGAGGTCCTGAAACAACTCAGCACTGCCCTGCCATTCGTGGGGCGTCTCCAGTTCATGCTGCCAGCAAGCGCCCTCGTTGCCCTCGAGCAGCGGCGCATAAGCATTGGGACGCACGGGATGGCGGATGCGACGCTGCTGCGTTTGAGCTTCCAGGTAGGTCAAATGGCTGGCCAAGGGGGTACGCACATACTCTGCACCTTGCAGACCGATCAACTCACCGACTGCGCCTCGGTCCTGGACGGCATAGCCTGGCAGCCTGGGGTCACTCAACTTCAGTGTATGTTCATCCGTGTAGACCGGCACTAGATCTGCGACGCGAGCATCCTCCACCAGGCGGTGCGAAGCCGCGCCTGCGCCGACATTGACGGCCGTCATGGCCACGGTTTGCGCTACGCAATACAAGTGCTCCAGCGCGCTCTGGCGGTCCCCCAAGCGCCAATCGGCATAGCCCTCGTACACGTCGTCAGCCACCTGCAACGCGGTGATCCCCAGCAATGGCAAAGCCAGTGCAGGTAGCGCGAAGCTCGCCAGGCCCAACGCATCGATGGCAAAGCTCAGGTAGAAATGCAAGCGCCTGTCGCGCTGCTGCGCGTCCACTTCGGCAGTGGGTATGGCATGCACTTTGGCATTGTCCAACAGGGTGTCGATCAGTTGGCGGCGCAGGTATTCGAACAACGGCTGCTCGACAGGCTCGTAACGACCATCGAGCTGGACCGGCACATTCTCGGCAGTATCACTCAGCGCCTGGGTCAAGGCACGGGTGTAGGCACTCCGGTCACGCTCACCGATAAAGCGTTGGAAGAATTCGACGTAACCGGGCAAACGGAACTGTTTACCCAACGTCATGAACAGCGATGCCCAAGAGGTATACCAGGTCAGCGGGCCTTGAGGATCATCAGGGATCCAGCACAATATGCCCTCGAACTCGTCACCGGTCGCGCGCTGATGGGTTATCTCGAACGCCACCGCGCCCCGCACCAGCCGGCCGAACACACGCAGTTGCATGGGCCGCAGCCCAGAGATGGAGGGGGATGCGACCGAGATCAAGTCAATCAGCGGGGCACAGTGTTCATAGGCATGCCTGGGTATTTCACCATTGACCAGTGCCAGTCTCAGCGCCGCCTCGAGACTCGTGCGATAACCTGCCTCGATCAGCGTGCTCAGTTGTTTCCCCGCTTCACCACCGGGCGTCAACTGCGCGCGCAGGTACGCCTGGTAACGCCCCCCCAGGTCGAGCGAGCGGCACAGGGCAAAGAATGCTTTGGGCGAGAGCGCGCAAGCATTCCCTGATGCATCCAGCACCGCAGTGCCCTGCATGATGCTGGTGGCGAACGTTTCACCCTCGGTAAAGTTATGCAACGCCGATTGCAGCAGGCTGTGCTGGTAGATCTGCTCTTTGACCCCATCCGGCACTTGCGCAACATGCGAGGGAAATCGCTGCAGGGTTCTGCGCCGCAGCGTGGCCCGACGCACATCGACACCAAGTTGATGTTCCGCCTGCAGAGCTTCTCGCAGCAGCGGCTCGGCAAATGCATCGAGTGGGGTGATCCGCGCCAGCCATTCGTGCAACTGATGCTGTACCTGCTGTTGTCGCTGCTGGCTCTGGAGCAAGCTGTTGAGGGTGTCGGACGCAAGTTCGGTCAGCCAGGCGGGCAAGCGACTGGCAATCAAGGCATTGGTGGAGTCATCAGTGAACGGCTGACTGGGCATCGCGGGCTCCTAGGGCGCAAAACAGCGATTGCACCACCGCGTGACGAGGCTTTTGCGTTAACTATTGCAACCTGCCGACGTGACAGACGTTCACGTTTGCACAAGCCCTGCCGATAACAGTTACAACTACTGACCAGAAAGGAAGCTGGCGATGAACCCGATCACCTCAGTGGTGCGCCTGACCCCTGTCGCCCACATCACCCACCGTGCACCGCAGGTACCAGCCACCCTGCCGACAGAAGCGCCGATGACATCCCCGAGCACGGTGGTAAGCCTTGGCCAGCAAGAAAGCCGCGTCGACACCCAGACCTACACGGCCAAAGGTACCCTCGGTAAAGCGCAGACACAGTATGTGTGGGAGCAGGACGGCATCGACAAACTCAGCATGTACATGCTGAGCGCCATTCAGGCTTCCTCCCCAGCAGCGCGCTTCCAAGGGCTTGGTGCTGCCCTGTTGGAGCAACTGGCGGCCAGCGGTGGCCAGCGTATCTCGCAATCCGGGCTGGCGATCGATGATGGCGCGACAACCGACCCGTTGCTGCTGGCCATGCAGCAGGCCAGGTTGCGCGAACACGCCACCAGCAGCGTCAGCTTCAACCTCACTACCGGCTCAGGCGCCACCGTGACGGTGGGGCTCTACAGCAGCACCAACGGCCTGGCCGTGGATGCCGACGTGCAAGACGGTACGTTGACCACTGACGAGCTCAAAGGCTTGGCAGCGCTGGCGAGCAGCTTCCAGGCTGCCCTCAACGGGCTGACCCAGGAACCACCCAGCCTGCAGCTGGGCGCACTGGTCAAGCTCGACCCGGCGCTGTTCACCGGTTTGCAGTTGAATGCCAAATTGCAGAATGCAAGCGGCGACCAGCAAACCTTCGACCTGCAACTGAACGAAGATTCCCGCAACCTCACACTGCAAGGCGCCAACGGCACGGTCAGGATGAACCTCGACACCCAGGGCGGCGCGCTGCTGGGCAGCCAGGCTCAGCGTCAGGCAGCCGTGGCCAATTACCTGACCCAGTTCGACGCAGCACAAAAGCGCGGCCATGGTGACGCGCAACTGATGGCACTGTTCAAGGATGCCTTCAGCCAGCTCAACAGCGTGGACGATACCAGCAAGCGCCCTGCAGGCCATGACCTGGCGCAGAACACGGCCAGCCGCCTGCTGTTGAGCGGCCTGGCCGACTTCGATGCCTCGATCACGCAGACCGAACAGAAGATCAATCCGATGCGGCCTGAAGAAGTGGACCACTTCGACTACAAGGTTTCGCAATCGACCACTCTGCAAGGCCCGGCAGCGAACCTGGCCGTAGAGCAGGCGCAACAGGCAAGCATGAAAGCCGCCTGGCATGAAGGCTTGAACCCGCTCGTCGGCCTGACCCTGACCCGCGACAACAAAACGCAGAACTACAGCTATCACACGATCGACGACCAATCCCGCAGCAGCACTCGCCTGGCGTTCGCCAACAACGCCCTGGTCGAGGCGACCGCGACTCAAGAGGCCAGCCAGAAAGAGCGCGTGCACACCTATCAGGAGGGCGTGCTGCAGGACGATACGACCCATAGCGCAGCGGCCGCCCAGTCTCGCGAACTGCTGGACATGCTTGACGAGATGCTCAGCCAGGATCGGGCTGCGCGGCGTGCAGGGCTGGCCTCTACGCTGCAAGAGCAAGTGGCTGGCATAGGCTACCTGTGGCGACTGCAGTCGGCTCCTGGGCAGATCACCACGTGAGTCGAGACTGACAGGGCTTATTTACGGCGCTCGAATCACGAGCCCAGGGGTGACTCGTGATTTATGGTCAAAAGACCTTGGCGTTGTGCCGTCTTAATCAAGCCCTGCAAAACTTGCACACTGCTCCCCATTCGAACGAGGTCGGCAGCAGGGCGCCCAAGCTCTGGTTCAACCTCAATCACTCAGCAGGAGCAGCCCCATGAGCATTCCATCCTTCGGCCTTGGCACCTACCGCCTCACCGGCCAGGCCGTCATCGACTCGGTCAAGTCCGCCCTGGCGCTGGGCTACCGTGCCATCGACACCGCGCAGATCTACAAGAACGAAGCCGACGTAGGCCAGGCCATTGCCGAAAGCGGCGTACCGCGCAGCGAGCTGTTCATCACCACCAAGATCTGGGTCGACAACCATGGCGCAGACAAGCTTGCCCAAAGCTTGCGCGAGAGCCTGGCCAAGCTGCGTACCGACTACGTCGACCTGCTGCTGATCCACTGGCCAGCCCCAGGCAAGGGCATCGAACTGGCCGAGTACATGACAGCTTTGGCCGAAGCCAAAAAACTCGGCCTGACCCGTCAGATCGGCGTGTCCAACTTCAATATCGAACTCACCCGCCAAGCCATCGAGGTGGTCGGCAAAGGCGAAATCGCCACCAACCAGGTCGAGCTCAGCCCCTACCTGCAAAACGCCAAACTGGCTGCCTACCTCAAGGATCAGGGCATCACCGTCACCTCGTACATGACCCTGGCCTACGGCAAAGTGCTGAAGGACCCGGTGCTGGCCGAGATCGCCGCCAAGCACAAGGCCACGGTCGCCCAGGTGGCCCTGGCCTGGGCCATGCAGCAGGGATACGCAGTGATCCCCTCCTCCACCAAGCGCGAGAACCTGGCCAGTAACCTGCTCGCCTGCAGCCTGAGACTGGATGCCGACGACATGGCGCGCATCGCCTCGCTCGAGCGCAATGGCCGTGAAGTCAGCCCGGATGGCCTGGCGCCCGCCTGGGACTGATGACCCGCTGCATGTCGGTACCGGCCTGTTCCTGGCCGGTACCACTGCTCATTGACCTTTGAACCGGAGCTCCTGATGAGCACGCTTTCCCCAAAACGGGTTTTGTTTGCCCTGGCTATCGGCGCCTTCGGCATCGGTACCACCGAATTCACGCCCATGGGCCTGCTGCCGGTAATCGCGCAAGGCGTCGATGTGAGCATCCCCAGCGCGGGCATGCTGATCACCGCCTATGCCATCGGCGTGATGGTCGGTGCGCCGATCATGACCCTGCTGTTCAGCCGCTTTGGCAAACGCGCCGCACTGATGGCGCTGATGGCCATCTTCACCCTCGGCAACCTGCTCTCGGCACTCTCCCCGGACTACTACACCTTGCTCGCCTCGCGGCTGGTCACCAGCCTTAACCACGGTGCCTTCTTCGGCCTGGGCGCAGTGGTCGCCGCCAGCGTGGTCCCCAAGGACAAACAGGCCAGTGCCGTGGCAACGATGTTCATGGGCCTGACCATCGCCAATATCGGCGGCGTACCTGCGGCGACCTGGGTCGGCCAGCAGGTCGGCTGGCGCATGGCCTTTGCCGGTACTGCAGTACTCGGCCTGCTGGCCATGGCCGCCCTGTGGTACGCGCTGCCCAAAGGTGAGCGTGGCAGCGTGCCCCACGTGCGCAAAGAGCTGGCGGTCATCGCCCGCCCCAGCGTGCTGCTGGCGATGGCTACCACCGTGCTTGGCGCCGGTGCCATGTTCACCCTGTACACCTATGTAGCACCGGTACTGGCGGAACTGACCGGCGCTTCAAACAGCTTCATCACCCTCGGCCTGGTGCTGATCGGTGTCGGTTTCACCTTGGGCAACAGCCTGGGTGGGCGCCTGGCCGACTGGTCGCTGGACGGCGCTGCGCGCATCTTCCTCGGTGCACTGGCGCTGATCATGTTGCTGATGCCGCTGCTACTGGGCAGCCACATTGGTGCGGCCATCGCGCTGCTGGTCTGGGGCGTGTTCACCTTCGCCGTGGTGCCGCCCTTACAGATGCGCGTCATGACTGCCGCCATCGAGGCACCAGGGCTTGCATCGTCGATCAACGTCGGCGCATTCAACCTTGGCAATGCCGTTGGCGCGGCACTGGGTGGCACGGTGATCAGCCTGGATCTGGGCTATGCCGCAGTGCCCATGGCCGGCGGCGTGCTGGCGGCGACGGCCCTGGTGCTGGTATGGCTGGGCGGGCGCGGCAAGGCTGTCGACAAGGCCTTGGGCGCCGCGGTTTAGCCGCTGGCGCAAGCGCTGCACTCTTGCAACGGGCGCAATTATGAAGTGTCCGTTGCAGCCATTCCCCCCAATGCCGCTGCAGCAGTACTCTCCTCTACGCCAACCACCGCCAAGGAGTCCCCCCATGTCCCGCCCTCCATTGCCTCCCTTTACCCGCGAAAGCGCCATCGAAAAAGTCCGCCTGGCCGAGGATGGCTGGAACAGCCGTGACGCGGCCAAGGTATCGCTGGCATACACCCCCGATACCGTATGGCGTAACCGTGTCGAGTTCCCCCGGGGCCGTGCCGAGGTCCAAGCCTTTCTGGCCCGCAAGTGGAACCATGAACTGGAGTACCGACTGATCAAGGAGTTGTGGGCATTCACCGACAACCGCATTGCGGTGCGCTATGCCTACGAATACCACGACGACAGCGGTCAGTGGTTCCGTGCCTATGGCAACGAAAACTGGGAATTCGCCGCCGATGGCCTGATGCACAATCGCCACTCGAGCATCAACGAGCAGCCTATCGCCGAAGCGGACCGCAAGTTCCGCTGGCCCTTGGGACGTCGCCCGGACGACCATCCGGGGCTCAGCGAACTGGGGCTCTGACCGCCTTGGGGGCAGAGGGTCGATGCGCCTACTGGCAATGACATCAGGTCGTCCGCGTGTGGTCATGTCGAACGGCTACTGCCAAAAATGCCAGTTTCCGGCTTCTCTCCCTCCCATTACGCTTTTCTGCGCAACGTTCCCACTCCCACAAGGACAGTGCCCATGGAAAAGCGAGCAATTATCATGCTGGTTGCCGGCCTCGCCGGCGCAGCGCCCCACGCACCGGCAGCTGAACTGCCAGGACGCATTGCAACCGTCGAACATCACACTGCAGCGTGTTTTACCCCTGAAACCTCCGTCAACTGTGAAGTATCGGCAGTGGTTGAGAGCAATGGAAAACTGCTCTTGGCCAACGACAAACGCTTGCCTGCCACGGGGGGGCCGGCCCTGTTCACGCTTGACCTTGAGCAGGGCAAAATCAGTGGTGAGCCTACCGTGCTGCCCGGGGATGCGTTAAAAGAAGCCGATAAATACGAGGCGCTGACGAAGACGCTGGATGGCCGATACATCATCGCCAGCACCGCCTTCAACAAAGCCGGTACCCAACAAGATCCACGTGCTGACACACTCAGCACCCTCTTGTACTGGCCCGTGGACGAGCCTGAGGCCGCAAAGCCCCTGTCGCCCTCATCACGCGGTGGGGTCACAAGCTCGATCGCACTGCGCAAACAGATCAGCGAAGCCATTGGCGCGCCGTACTTTCAAATCGAAGGCATTACCATGGCGCCGAGCGAACCGGCGCACGAAAAAGCGGCAGATGGCCAACTGATCATCGGCATCCGCAAACAGGGAAACAGCAGTGCTGACTCGCATTTCGGCTTTCTACTTATTTCCGCGCATGTGAAGTTCAGAAATGGGACCTTGGAGCTTGTGGAGGCATTCAAAACAATCCAGAACCTCAACATCCAAGCGCAAGGCCGGACGCTCGGGCTATCAGGCCTGGAGTATGACCGGTTCAATAAAGACAGGCTTTATGCGGTCACCAGCTTCGAGCAGCAATCCGTTGATGCTGCGGGCAAAAAATCCACTGAAATAGGTGGACTTCTATGGGCCGTACCGTTCACAGCGGGGAAGCCGGGCACGCCCAAACTTCTGACACGCGAAGACGGCAGTGCGCTGGTGTTCAGCAACAAGCCCGAAGGTGTAGAGGTGCTGGATGCGCACCAGATCATCGTTGTTCACGACGATGACCGCGTTGAGGTGAAAACCTCCGAGGCAGGCATCAAACGGGGTGATAACGAGTTTGCCTACAGCAAGATCATTTTCCCGTAAACCCACCCTTGGCCTGCCCTGACGCCGGGAGGCCTTTTTTGAGGTTTTCACGCCCTTGACGATGTGGACGGGCGCCGCATTCCACTCGCTATGCCTCCAACGGCGCCCTCACACGCCAAAGGCATCAGCACAAACCGCAAAATAAGGACTACGCTTGCGACAGCGCAGCAGTACGCGTGGCCATCAGTGCCATGCGCTGACGCGCCCAGGCGTGTGGCAGGCTGCCCGCACCGACTGCCCCACCCGCTCATCAGCCGGTCATCGCTAAATCGATAAAGTATTGACCCAGAGCGGCACAAGCCGCACCGCAAGCTGCTAGAACAGGAGTCTTTCGCATTTGCAAGCAGAGGGAAAGTGCCAGACGAACTTTACAAGCCACGGAACAGTCAATCAAAAGCACCAAGTCAAATGCTATTAATTATCATTACTAAAGTTGCACTTCGTTACTCTTTGCAAGAAACATAATTGACAAAAACGCACGCAATGCCCGAATTTCAAGGCTTTCAGCCAGTTACGAGCGGATTTTGTTCTTAATCCTACGAATAAATTTGCGACAGAAATTTTACTTGCACCGGGTTTACCCATAAAATCAGCGCGATTGATTCAGCTGCGACATTTGGTCACTGCACCTGCGACACCACGTCGCCGCTCTACTTATTTCAGACTGCAGAGCTGGGTCTCTGTATAAGGATCTCTAGCATGTCCGATTCGGCAGGACTCATCGCCCACAACTGGGGCTTTGCCATCTTCCTCCTGGGTGTCGTCGGCCTGTGCGCCTTCATGCTCGGCCTGTCCAGCCTGCTCGGTAGCAAGGCCTGGGGCCGCGCCAAGAACGAACCCTTCGAATCCGGCATGCTGCCCGTCGGCAGCGCCCGCCTGCGCCTTTCAGCCAAATTCTATCTGGTCGCGATGCTGTTCGTGATCTTCGATATCGAAGCCCTCTTTCTCTTTGCATGGTCTGTGTCCGTCCGCGAAAGCGGCTGGACCGGATTCGTCGAAGCGCTCGTTTTCATAGCAATTCTGTTGGCAGGTCTTGTCTACCTTTGGCGCGTCGGGGCACTTGATTGGGCTCCCGAAGGTCGCCGCAAGCGGCAAGCGAAGCTGAAACAATGAGGCTTTGGCAATGCAATACAATCTCACCAGAATCGATCCGGATGCGCCCAACGAGCAGTACCCGGTCGGCGAACGGGAAACCGTTACCGACCAACTGCTAGAGGACCAGGTCCACAAGAACATCTACATGGGGAAACTCGAAGATGTGCTGCGTGGCGCGGTCAACTGGGGGCGCAAGAACTCCCTCTGGCCGTACAACTTCGGCCTGTCCTGCTGTTACGTGGAAATGACCACGGCCTTCACGGCGCCCCACGACATCGCCCGCTTCGGCGCCGAAGTCATCCGGGCCTCGCCGCGTCAGGCCGACTTCATGGTCATCGCCGGTACCTGCTTCATCAAGATGGCGCCGATCATCCAGCGCCTGTATGAGCAGATGCTCGAACCCAAATGGGTCATCTCCATGGGCTCGTGCGCCAACTCCGGCGGCATGTACGACATCTACTCGGTCGTTCAGGGGGTCGACAAGTTCCTCCCTGTGGACGTCTATGTGCCTGGCTGCCCGCCACGCCCTGAAGCTTTCCTGCAAGGCTTGATGCTGCTGCAGGAGTCGATCGGCCAAGAACGACGCCCGCTTTCCTGGGTCGTTGGTGATCAAGGTATTTACCGTGCCGAGATGCCAGCCCAGAAAGACCTGCGTCGTGAGCAGCGCATTGCCGTAACCAACCTGCGCAGCCCCGACGAAGTCTGATCCAGCGACCTGCCGCCCGCTCCCGAAGGAGCCGGCGGCCTGGCTTCATTCTTAACGTTGACCCAAAGCGACCGAGACCATGACAGCGGACAACGCTATTTTCATTCCGCCTTACAAGGCTGACGACCAGGATGTGGTCGTCGAACTGCACAACCGTTTTGGCGCCGAAGCATTCGTCGCCCAGGAAACCCGCACCGGCATGCCCGTGCTGTGGGTCAAGCGCGCCCAGCTCAAAGAGGTGCTCAGCTTCCTGCGCGGCGTCACCAAGCCATACAGCATGCTGTACGACCTGCACGGTGTCGACGAACGCCTGCGCACACAGCGTCGCGGCCTGCCTGCCGCCGATTTCAGTGTGTTCTACCACCTGATGTCGGTCGAGCGTAACAGCGACGTGATGATCAAGGTGTCGCTCAGCGAAGGCGACCTGAACCTGCCGACCGTGACCGGCATCTGGCCAAACGCCAACTGGTACGAGCGCGAAGTCTGGGACATGTTCGGCATCGACTTTGCCGGCCACCCACACCTGAGCCGCATCATGATGCCGCCGACCTGGGAAGGCCACCCGCTGCGCAAGGACTACCCGGCCCGCGCCACCGAGTTCGACCCCTACAGCCTGACCCTGGCCAAGCAGCAGCTTGAAGAGGAATCGGCACGCTTCAACCCGGAAGCCTGGGGCATGAAGCGTCAGGGCGCCAACGAGGACTACATGTTCCTCAACCTGGGCCCCAACCACCCGTCTGCCCACGGTGCGTTCCGTATCGTCCTGCAGCTGGACGGCGAAGAGATCGTCGACTGCATACCGGACATCGGCTACCACCACCGTGGTGCCGAGAAGATGGCCGAGCGCCAGTCCTGGCACAGCTTCATCCCCTACACCGACCGTATCGACTACCTGGGCGGGGTGATGAACAACCTGCCGTACGTCCTGGCGGTAGAAAAGCTGGCAGGTATTCAGGTGCCGCAGAAGGTCGACGTGATTCGCATCATGCTCGCCGAGTTCTTCCGCATCACCAGCCACCTGCTGTTCCTGGGTACCTACATCCAGGACGTCGGCGCCATGACTCCGGTGTTCTTCACCTTCACCGACCGCCAGCGCGCCTACACCGTGATCGAAGCGATCACCGGTTTCCGCCTGCACCCGGCCTGGTACCGCATCGGCGGCGTCGCCCACGACCTGCCACGTGGCTGGGACAAGCTGGTCAAGGACTTCGTCGAGTGGCTGCCCAAGCGCCTGGACGAATACACCAAGGCTGCCCTGCAGAACAGCATCCTCAAGGGCCGTACCATCGGTGTGGCTGCATACAACACCAAAGAAGCGCTGGAATGGGGCACCACCGGTGCCGGCCTGCGCGCCACCGGTTGCGATTTCGACCTGCGCAAAGCCCGCCCGTACTCCGGCTACGAGAACTTCGAGTTCGAAGTGCCGCTGGCCCACAACGGCGATGCCTACGATCGCTGCATGGTCCGTGTCGAGGAGATGCGCCAGAGTATCCGCATCATCGACCAGTGCCTGCGCAACATGCCGGAAGGCCCGTACAAGGCGGATCACCCGCTGACCACGCCGCCGCCGAAAGAGCGCACCCTGCAGCACATCGAAACCTTGATCACGCACTTCCTGCAAGTCTCGTGGGGCCCGGTCATGCCGGCCAACGAGTCGTTCCAGATGATCGAAGCGACCAAGGGCATCAACAGTTACTACCTGACGAGCGATGGCGGCACCATGAGCTACCGCACCCGGATCCGCACCCCGAGCTACCCGCACCTGCAGCAGATCCCTTCGGTGATCAAAGGCAGCATGGTCGCCGACCTCATCGCGTACCTGGGCAGTATCGACTTCGTTATGGCTGACGTGGACCGCTAAGCATGAACAGCACGCTTATCCAGACAGACCGTTTCGCCCTGAGCGAAACCGAGCGCTCGGCCATCGAGCACGAGATGCACCACTACGAGGACCCGCGCGCGGCGTCCATCGAAGCCCTGAAGATCGTCCAGAAGGAACGCGGCTGGGTGCCGGACGGCGCCATCTACGCCATCGGCGAAGTGCTCGGCATCCCTGCCAGCGACGTCGAGGGCGTGGCGACCTTCTACAGCCAGATTTTCCGCCAGCCTGTCGGCCGCCACATCATTCGTGTGTGCGACAGCATGGTCTGCTACATCGGCGGCCACGAGTCGGTGGTCAGCCAGATCCAGAGCGAACTGGGCATCGGCCTGGGCCAGACCACCGCGGACGGTCGTTTCACCCTGCTGCCGGTGTGCTGCCTGGGCAACTGCGACAAGGCCCCGGCGCTGATGATCGATGACGATACCTTTGGCGACGTGCAGCCTGCTGGCGTTTCCAAGCTGCTGGAGGGTTACGTATGACCATCACTTCCTTCGGCCCGGCCAACCGCATCGCGCGTTCGGCCGAAACACACCCGCTGACCTGGCGCCTGCGTGACGACGGCGAGCCGGTATGGCTCGACGAGTACCAGGCCAAGAACGGCTACGCTGCCGCCCGCAAGGCACTGGCAGAAATGTCCGCCGACGACATCGTGCAGAGCGTCAAGGACTCCGGCCTCAAGGGCCGTGGCGGCGCGGGCTTCCCCACTGGCGTGAAGTGGGGCCTGATGCCCAAAGACGAATCCATGAACATCCGCTACCTGCTGTGCAACGCGGACGAAATGGAGCCCAACACCTGGAAAGACCGCATGCTGATGGAGCAACAGCCCCATCTGCTGGTCGAGGGCATGCTGATCAGCGCCCGCGCCCTGAAGGCCTACCGCGGCTACATCTTCCTGCGTGGCGAGTACACCACTGCGGCGAAGAACCTCAACCGCGCCATCGATGAAGCCAAGGCTGCCGGCCTGCTGGGCAAGAACATCCTCGGCTCGGGCTTCGACTTCGAGCTGTTCGTGCACACCGGCGCCGGGCGCTACATCTGCGGTGAAGAAACCGCACTGATCAACTCGCTGGAAGGCCGCCGCGCCAACCCGCGCTCCAAGCCGCCCTTCCCTGCCGCCGTGGGTGTGTGGGGCAAACCGACGTGCGTGAACAACGTCGAGACCCTGTGCAACGTGCCGGCCATCGTCGCCAACGGCAACGACTGGTACAAGTCGCTGGCCCGCGAAGGCAGCGAGGACCATGGCACCAAACTGATGGGCTTCTCCGGCAAGGTGAAGAACCCGGGGCTGTGGGAGCTGCCGTTCGGCGTGACCGCCCGTGAGCTGTTCGAAGACTACGCCGGCGGCATGCGCGACGGCTTCAAGCTCAAGTGCTGGCAGCCAGGCGGCGCCGGTACCGGTTTCCTGCTGCCCGAGCACCTCGACGCGCAGATGTACGCCGGCGGCATCGCCAAGGTCGGCACCCGCATGGGTACGGGCCTTGCCATGGCGGTCGACGACAGCGTCAACATGGTTTCGCTGCTGCGCAACATGGAAGAGTTCTTCGCCCGCGAATCGTGCGGCTGGTGCACCCCCTGCCGGGACGGCCTGCCGTGGAGCGTGAAGATGCTGCGTTCCCTGGAAAACGGCCAGGGCCGTGCCGAAGACATCGAGACCCTGCTGGGTCTGGTGAACTTCCTCGGCCCAGGCCGTACCTTCTGCGCTCACGCACCCGGTGCCGTCGAGCCGCTGGGCAGTGCCATCAAATATTTCCGCTCGGAGTTCGAGGCCGGTGTGGCGCCTGAAAGCGCTGGCACCCTGCGCCCGAACCTGGCAAAGCCGATTGTAGTCGGCGCATAAAAAGATAGAACGCGGGTGGTCCGTACCACCCGCCAGCCTGCAGGCCGGCCCGAACGATTCGCGGCAGGCCGCAGGCTTACAGATTTCCATTAGCCACGCCCGCTCACGCGGGCCAACGAAGAACTTTGAACAATGGCCACTATCCACGTAGACGGCAAAGCGCTCGAAGTCAACGGTGCAGACAACCTGTTACAGGCGTGTCTGTCGCTCGGCCTCGACATCCCCTATTTCTGCTGGCACCCGGCGCTTGGAAGCGTTGGCGCCTGTCGGCAGTGTGCGGTCAAGCAGTACACCGACGAGAACGACACCCGTGGTCGTATCGTCATGTCCTGCATGACCCCTGCCTCCGACGGCACCTGGATTTCCATCGACGATGACGAATCCAAGGCGTTTCGCGCCAGCGTCGTCGAATGGCTGATGACCAACCACCCGCACGACTGCCCGGTGTGCGAGGAAGGCGGCCACTGCCACTTGCAGGACATGACGGTAATGACCGGCCACAACGAGCGCCGCTACCGTTTCACCAAGCGTACCCACCAGAACCAGGACCTCGGCCCGTTCATCGCTCACGAGATGAACCGCTGCATCGCCTGCTACCGCTGCGTGCGCTACTACAAGGACTACGCAGGCGGCACCGACCTGGGTGTCTATGGCGCCCACGACAACGTGTACTTCGGCCGCGTTGAAGACGGCGTGCTGGAAAGCGAATTCTCCGGCAACCTGACCGAGGTCTGCCCGACCGGCGTGTTCACCGACAAGACCCACTCCGAGCGCTACAACCGCAAGTGGGACATGCAGTTCGCCCCGAGCATCTGCCACGGCTGCTCCAGCGGCTGCAACATCAGCCCGGGCGAGCGCTACGGCGAGCTGCGCCGGATCGAAAACCGTTTCAACGGTTCGGTCAACCAGTACTTCCTGTGCGACCGTGGCCGCTTCGGTTACGGCTACGTCAACCGCACTGACCGCCCACGCCAGCCACGCCTGGCCGATGGCACCAAACTGGGCCTGGACGCCGCCCTGGACAAGGCCGCCGACCTGCTGCGCGGCCGTACCATCGTAGGTATCGGCTCGCCCCGCGCCAGCCTGGAAAGCAACTACGGCCTGCGCGAGCTGGTCGGTGCCGACTACTTCTACTCGGGTATGGAAGCCGGTGAGCTGGCCCGCGTACGCCTGGCCCTGGACGTGCTGAACAACAGCCCGCTGCCAGTGCCGACCCTGCGCGACATCGAAGACCACGACGCGGTGTTCGTGCTCGGCGAAGACCTGACCCAGACCGCCGCCCGCGTTGCCCTGGCAGTGCGTCAAGCAACCAAAGGCAAGGCTGAAGCCATGGCCGAGGCCATGAAAGTGCAGCCTTGGCTCGACGCCGCCGTGAAGAACATCGGCCAGCACGCGCTGTACCCGCTGTTCATCGCCAGCCTGGCTGAAACCAAGCTGGACGACGTTGCCGAAGAATGCGTGCACGCCGCCCCCGCCGACCTGGCCCGCATCGGTTTCGCCGTGGCCCACGCCATCGACCCGAGCGCCCCGGCCGTTGCCGGCCTGGACGACGAAGCCCTGGCCCTGGCCAAGCGCATCGCCGACGCCCTGGTTGCCGCCAAGCGTCCGCTGGTGGTTGCCGGTACTTCGCTGGCCGACCCGGCGCTGATCGAGGCTGCCGCCAACATCGCCAAGGCCCTGAAGCTGCGCGAGAAAAACGGCTCGCTGAGCCTGGTGGTACCTGAGGCCAACAGCCTCGGCCTGGCCATGCTCGGTGGCGAGTCCGCCGATGCCGCGCTGGATGCGGTCATCAGCGGCAAGGCCGACGCCATCGTGGTGCTGGAAAACGACCTGTACACCCGCGTACCGGCCGCCAAGGTCGATGCCGCCCTGGCAGCTGCGAAGGTCGTGATCGTCGCCGACCACTCCAACACAGCCACCCTGGAGCGCGCCCACCTGGTGCTGCCGGCGGCGTCGTTCGCCGAAGGCGACGGTACCCTGGTCAGCCAGGAAGGCCGTGCCCAGCGCTTCTTCCAGGTGTTCGACCCGCAGTACCTGGACAGCAGCATCCTGGTCCACGAAGGCTGGCGCTGGATGCACGCCCTGCGTGCCACCCTGCTGAACAAGCCGGTCGACTGGACCCAGCTGGACCACGTCACCAGCGCCTGCGCCGAAGCAGCCCCGCAACTGGCCGGCATCGTCAACGCGGCGCCTTCTGCAGCGTTCCGCATCAAGGGCATGAAGCTGGCCCGTGAGCCGCTGCGCTACTCCGGCCGTACCGCGATGCGCGCCAACATCAGCGTGCACGAGCCACGCACCCCGCAGGACAAGGACACCGCGTTCGCCTTCTCCATGGAAGGCTACTCGGGCTCCGCCGAACCGCGCCAGCAGGTGCCGTTCGCCTGGTCGCCGGGCTGGAACTCGCCGCAAGCCTGGAACAAGTTCCAGGACGAGGTCGGTGGCCACCTGCGTGCCGGTGACCCGGGCGTGCGCCTGATCGAATCGCAAGGCGATCGCCTGACCTGGTTCAACACCATTCCGGGCGCCTTCAACCCGGCCCGTGGCACCTGGACCGCAGTACCGTTCTTCCATCTGTTCGGCAGCGAAGAAAGCTCTTCGCGCGCTGCACCGGTTCAAGAGCGCATCCCTGCCGCCTACGTGGCACTGGCCAAGTCCGAGGCCGACCGCCTGGGCGTCAACGAAGGCGCGCTGCTGAGCCTGAACGTGGCCGGTGTGGCCCTGCGCCTGCCGCTGCGCATCAATGAAGAACTGGGCGCTGGCCTGGTCGCGCTGCCCAAAGGCCTGGCCGGCATCCCGCCGGCCATCTTCGGTGCATCCGTCGAAGGTCTGCAGGAGGCAGCACAATGAGCTGGTTCACCCCCGAAGTGATCGATGTGATCATCCAGGTCGTCAAGGCTATCGTGGTGCTGCTGGCCGTAGTGGTCTGCGGCGCCCTGCTCAGCTTCGTCGAGCGCCGCCTGCTGGGCTGGTGGCAGGACCGCTACGGTCCTAACCGTGTCGGCCCGTTCGGCATGTTCCAGATCGCCGCCGACATGCTGAAGATGTTCTTCAAGGAAGACTGGAACCCGCCCTTCGTCGACAAGATGATTTTCACCCTGGCGCCGGTCGTGGCCATGAGCGCGCTGCTGATCGGCTTCTCGATCATCCCGATCACGCCGGGCTGGGGCGTTGCCGACCTGAACATCGGCCTGCTGTTCTTCTTCGCCATGGCCGGCCTGTCGGTCTACGCCGTGCTGTTTGCCGGCTGGTCGTCGAACAACAAGTATGCCCTGCTGGGCAGCTTGCGCGCCTCGGCACAGACCGTGTCGTACGAAGTGTTCCTGGGCCTGGCGCTGATGGGCGTGGTGGTACAGGTGGGCTCGTTCAACATGCGTGACATCGTTGAATACCAGGCCCAGAACCTGTGGTTCATCATTCCGCAGTTCTTCGGCTTCTGCACCTTCTTCATCGCCGGCGTTGCCGTGACTCACCGTCACCCCTTCGACCAGCCAGAAGCGGAACAGGAACTGGCCGACGGCTACCACATCGAGTATGCCGGCATGAAATGGGGCATGTTCTTCGTCGGTGAGTACATCGGCATCATCCTCATCTCGGCGCTGCTGGTGACCCTGTTCTTCGGTGGCTGGCACGGCCCGTTCGGCATCCTGCCGCAAGTGCCGTTCCTGTGGTTCGCGCTGAAAACCGCGTTCTTCATCATGCTGTTCATCCTGCTGCGCGCTTCGATCCCGCGCCCACGCTATGACCAGGTGATGGACTTCAGCTGGAAGTTCTGCCTGCCGCTGACCCTGATCAATTTGCTGGTGACCGCTGCGATCGTGCTTTACAACACGCCAGCCGTCGCGGCCCAGTGAGGATTTGACCCATGTTCAAATATATCGGCGACATCGTTAAGGGCACCGGCACTCAGCTGCGCAGCCTGGCAATGGTGTTCTCCCACGGGTTCCGCAAGCGCGACACCCTGCAGTACCCCGAAGAACCCGTGTACCTGCCGCCGCGCTACCGCGGCCGTATCGTCCTCACCCGCGACCCCGACGGCGAGGAGCGCTGCGTGGCGTGCAACCTCTGCGCGGTGGCCTGCCCGGTCGGCTGCATCTCGCTGCAGAAGGCCGAGACCGAGGACGGCCGCTGGTACCCGGAGTTCTTCCGCATCAACTTCTCGCGCTGCATTTTCTGCGGCCTGTGCGAGGAGGCGTGCCCGACCACCGCAATCCAGCTGACTCCGGATTTCGAAATGGCCGAGTTCAAGCGTCAGGACCTGGTGTACGAGAAAGAAGATCTGCTGATCTCCGGCCCCGGCAAGAACCCTGACTACAACTTCTACCGTGTTGCGGGTATGGCGATCGCTGGCAAGCCGAAAGGCTCTGCACAGAACGAAGCCGAGCCGATCAACGTGAAGAGCTTGCTCCCATAAGGACAGAAAGATGGAATTCGCTTTCTACTTCGCATCCGGGATCGCCGTGGTCTCCACCCTTCGGGTGGTCACTGGCACCAACCCCGTGCACGCCCTGCTCTACCTGATCATTTCGCTGATTTCCGTGGCAATGATCTTCTTCGCCCTGGGTGCGCCGTTCGCCGGCGCCCTGGAAGTGATCGCCTACGCCGGCGCCATCATGGTGCTGTTCGTCTTCGTGGTGATGATGCTCAACCTCGGGCCGGCCTCGGTCGCCCAGGAACGCGGCTGGCTCAAGCCTGGTATCTGGGCAGGGCCGGTGATACTCGGCACCCTGCTGCTGCTTGAGCTGCTGTACGTGCTGTTCGTCACCCCGAGCGGTGCCGGCATCAGCGGCACCACCGTGGGCCCGAAAGAAGTGGGCATCAGCCTGTTCGGCCCGTACCTGCTGGTGGTCGAACTGGCCTCGATGCTGCTGCTCGCCGCAGCCGTCACCGCCTTCCACCTGGGCCGCAACGAGGCGAAGGAGTAAATCATGGGTGCTATCCCTCTCGAGCATGGTCTGGCGGTCGCCGGCATCCTGTTCTGCTTAGGTCTGGTTGGCCTGATGGTCCGCCGCAACATCCTCTTCGTGCTCATGAGCCTGGAAGTCATGATGAACGCCTCTGCCCTGGCGTTCGTCGTCGCCGGTGCCCGTTGGGTCCAGCCCGACGGCCAGGTGATGTTCATTCTGGTGATCAGCCTGGCAGCCGCCGAGGCCAGTATCGGCCTGGCGATCCTGCTGCAGCTGTATCGCCGCTTCCACACTCTCGACATCGATGCTGCCAGTGAGATGCGCGGATGAACCTTCTCTTCCTGACTTTCGTCTTCCCCCTGATCGGCTTTTTGCTGCTGTCGTTCTCGCGCGGGCGGTTCTCGGAGAACCTGTCCGCCCTGATCGGCGTCGGCTCGGTCGGCCTCTCGGCCGCCGTGGCGGCCTACGTCATCTGGCAATTCAATGTCGCCCCGCCTGAAGGCGGCGCGTACAGCCAGCTGTTGTGGCAGTGGATGTCGGTGGACGGCTTCGCGCCGAACTTCACCCTGTACCTGGACGGCCTGTCGGTCACCATGCTTGGCGTGGTCACCGGCGTAGGCTTCCTGATCCATCTGTTCGCCTCCTGGTACATGCGTGGCGAAGCCGGTTACTCGCGCTTCTTCTCGTACACCAACCTGTTCATCGCCAGCATGCTGTTCCTGATCCTGGGCGATAACCTGCTGTTCATCTACTTCGGCTGGGAAGGCGTGGGCCTGTGCTCTTACCTGTTGATCGGTTTCTACTACAGCAACCGCAACAACGGTAATGCAGCACTCAAGGCTTTCATCGTCACCCGTATCGGCGACGTGTTCCTGGCCATCGGCCTGTTCATCCTGTTCGTCCAGCTCGGCACCCTGAACGTGCAGGAGCTGCTGGTGCTGGCACCGCAGAAATTCCAGGCGGGCGACACCTGGATGGTCCTGGCAACCCTGATGCTGCTGGGTGGCGCGGTCGGTAAATCGGCCCAGCTGCCGCTGCAGACCTGGCTGGCCGATGCGATGGCAGGCCCTACCCCGGTTTCGGCACTGATCCACGCCGCCACCATGGTGACCGCAGGCGTGTACTTGATCGCCCGTACCAACGGCCTGTTCCTGCTGGCCCCGGACATCCTGCACCTGGTCGGTGTGGTCGGTGGCGTGACCCTGGTGCTGGCCGGTTTCGCCGCGCTGGTGCAGACCGACATCAAACGTATCCTCGCCTACTCGACCATGAGCCAGATCGGCTACATGTTCCTGGCGCTGGGCGTGGGTGCCTGGGACGCGGCAATCTTCCACCTGATGACCCACGCCTTCTTCAAGGCCCTGCTGTTCCTTGCTTCGGGTGCGGTGATCGTTGCCTGCCACCACGAGCAGAACATCTTCAAGATGGGCGGCCTGTGGAAGAAACTGCCGCTGGCCTACGCCAGCTTCGTGGTCGGTGGTGCCGCCCTGGCCGCCCTGCCGATCCTGACCGTAGGCTTCTACTCCAAGGACGAGATCCTCTGGGAAGCCTTCGCCAGCGGCAATACCGGCCTGCTGTACGCCGGCCTGGTCGGTGCGTTCATGACCTCGCTGTACACCTTCCGCCTGATCTTCATCGCCTTCCACGGCGAAGCCAAGACCCAAGCCCACGCCGGCCACGGCATCAGCCACTGGCTGCCGCTGGGCGTGCTGATCGTGCTGTCGACCTTCGTCGGCGCCTGGATCCACCCACCGCTGGCAGGCGTGCTGCCTGAAAGCGCCGGCCATGCCGGCGGTGAAGCCAAGCACTCGCTGGAGATCGCCTCGGGCGCCATCGCCATCGCCGGTATCCTGCTGTCGGCCCTGCTGTTCCTGGGCAAGCGCCGCTTCGCCAGCGCCGTCGCCAACAGCAGCATCGGCCGCGTCCTTTCGGCCTGGTGGTTCGCCGCCTGGGGCTTCGACTGGATCTACGACAAGCTCTTCGTCAAACCTTACCTGCTGATCAGCCACATCCTGCGCAAGGATCCGGTTGACCGCAGCATCGGCCTGATCCCTCGGATGGCCCGTGGCGGCCACGTCGCCATGAGCAAGACCGAGACCGGCCAGCTGCGCTGGTACACCGCCTCGATCGCCGTCGGCGCCGTGCTGGTACTCGGCGCTGTGGTAGTGGCTGCGGTATGACTATGAATCTTGCGACTTTGCCAAAGGAAACCAACCCGTCATGATTTTGCCTTGGCTGATCCTGATCCCTTTCATCGGCGGCTTCCTGTGCTGGCTGGGTGAGCGCTTCGGCTCCACCCTGCCGCGCTGGATCGCGCTGCTGACCATGTCCCTGCTGCTCGGCATCGGCCTGTGGCTGTGGGGCACCGGCGACTACACCCTGGCCCCTGCACCGGGCGCCGAACCTGCCTGGGCACTCGAGTACAAAGTCGAGTGGATCAAGCGCTTCGGCATCAGCATCCACCTGGCCCTCGATGGCCTGTCGCTGCTGATGATCCTGCTCACCGGCCTGCTCGGTGTGCTCTCGGTGCTGTGCTCCTGGAAAGAAATCCAGCGCCACGTCGGCTTCTTCCACCTCAACCTGATGTGGATCCTGGGCGGCGTGGTCGGTGTATTCCTGGCCCTGGACCTGTTCCTGTTCTTCTTCTTTTGGGAAATGATGCTGGTGCCGATGTATTTCCTCATCGCGCTCTGGGGTCACAGCTCGGCAGACGGCAAGAAGACCCGGATCTACGCCGCCACCAAGTTCTTCATCTTCACTCAGGCCAGCGGCCTGATCATGCTGGTGGCGATCCTTGGCCTGGTGCTGGTCAACTACAACACCACCGGCGTGCTCACCTTCAACTACAGCGACCTGCTCAAGGCCGAACTGCCGGCTGGCGTCGAATACCTGCTGATGCTGGGCTTCTTCATCGCCTTCGCGGTCAAGCTGCCGGTGGTGCCGTTCCACTCCTGGCTGCCTGATGCGCACGCCCAGGCACCGACCGCAGGTTCCGTGGACCTGGCGGGCATCTTGCTGAAAACCGCGGCCTACGGCCTGCTGCGTTTCGCCCTGCCGCTGTTCCCGAACGCTTCGGCAGAGTTTGCCCCGATCGCCATGACCCTGGGCCTGATCGGTATCTTCTACGGTGCCTTCCTGGCCTTCGCGCAAACCGACATCAAGCGCCTGATCGCCTTCTCCAGCGTCTCGCACATGGGCTTCGTGCTGATCGGCATCTACTCCGGCAGCCAGCAGGCCCTGCAAGGCGCGGTGATCCAGATGCTGGCCCACGGCCTGTCGGCTGCCGCGCTGTTCATCCTGTCCGGCCAGCTGTACGAGCGCCTGCACACCCGTGACATGCGTCAGATGGGTGGCCTGTGGCACCGCATTGCCTACCTGCCCGCCATCAGCCTGTTCTTCGCCGCTGCATCGCTGGGCCTGCCAGGCACCGGCAACTTCGTCGGCGAGTTCCTGATCCTGATCGGCAGCTTCGCCAGCGTGCCGTGGATCACCGTGATCGCAACCACCGGCCTGGTCTTCGGCTCGGTCTACTCGCTGATCATGATCCACCGTGCCTACTTCGGCCCAAGCAAGAGCGACACCGTGCTGGCCGGCATGGACGGCCGCGAGCTGATCATGGTGCTGGGCCTTGCGGTGCTGCTGATCGTGCTTGGTGTGTACCCGCAGCCGTTCCTCGACACTTCTGCCGCCACCATGAGCGGTGTGCAGCAGTGGCTTGGCTCCGCTTTCACTCAACTCGCTTCGGCCCGGTAAGAGCGCTATGGAATTCACCACTCAACACTTCATCGCATTGGCGCCGATGCTGATCACCACCATCACCACGGTGGTGGTGATGCTGGCGATCGCCTGGAAGCGCAACCACTCGCAGACCTTCCTGTTGTCCACCGTGGGCCTGAACCTGGCCCTGCTGTCGATCCTGCCGGCGCTGAAGGTCGCGCCGCTGGCGGTCACTTCGCTAATCACCATCGACAAGTTCGCCTGCCTGTACATGGCGATCGTTCTGGTGGCCACGCTGGCCTGCGTCACACTGGCTCACGCCTATCTCGGTGAAGGCTCCAAGGGCTTCCCCGGCAACCGTGAAGAACTCTACCTACTGCTGCTGATGTCGGCCCTCGGTGGCCTGGTGCTGGTCAGTGCCAACCACCTGGCCGGCCTGTTCATCGGGCTGGAGCTGCTGTCGGTGCCGGTCTACGGCCTGGTGGCGTACGCCTTCTTCAACAAGCGTTCGCTGGAAGCCGGTATCAAGTACATGGTGCTGTCGGCCGCAGGCTCGGCCTTCCTGCTGTTCGGCATGGCCCTGCTGTATGCCGATGCCGGTAGCCTGAGCTTCGACCAGATCGGCAAAGCCCTGGCCGCCACCAGCATGCCAAGCCTGGTCGCTCAGCTGGGCCTGGGCATGATGCTGGTCGGCCTGGCCTTCAAGCTGTCGCTGGTACCTTTCCACCTGTGGACCCCGGACGTCTACGAAGGCGCCCCGGCGCCGGTCGCCGCGTTCCTGGCCACCGCGAGCAAGGTCGCGGTGTTCGCCGTGGTCGTACGCCTGTTCATGCTCTCCCCTGCTGCCAGCAGCGGCGTGCTGAGCACCGTTCTGGCGGTGATCGCGGTCGCCTCGATCCTGGTCGGTAACCTGCTGGCGCTGACCCAGAGCAACCTCAAGCGTCTGCTCGGTTACTCGTCCATCGCCCACTTCGGCTACCTGCTCATCGCCCTGATCGCCAGCAAGGGCCTGGCCATGGAAGCGATGGGCGTGTACCTGGTCACCTACGTGATCACCAGCCTGGGTGCGTTCGGTGTCATCACCCTGATGTCCTCGCCTTACGGCGGCCGTGACGCCGATGCCCTGTACGAGTACCGCGGCCTGTTCTGGCGCCGCCCGTACCTGACGGCAGTGCTGACCGTGATGATGTTGTCGCTGGCCGGTATCCCGCTGACCGCTGGCTTCATCGGCAAGTTCTACATCATCGCCACTGGCGTCGAGTCGCACCTGTGGTGGCTGGTCGGTGCCCTGGTGATCGGTAGCGCCATCGGCGTTTACTACTACCTGCGCGTGATGGTCACCCTGTACCTGGTCGAGCCGAACCTGCGCCGCCACGATGCGCCGCTGAAGTGGGAACAGCGCACTGGCGGCGTCATGCTGCTGGCGATCGCCATTCTCGCCTTCGTACTGGGTGTCTACCCGCAGCCGTTGCTGGAAATGGTCCAGCAGGCTGGCCTGCAACTGATCGGCTGATCGAACAGGCAATAGCAAACACCCCGCTCATGCGGGGTGTTTTTTTATCTGCGCTGCAAACCGTGCCGGCTACGCTACCGTTCCGCTTGCCTGCCTGACGCAACATCGTCACTGCGGCGCAGTGCCGTCCTGCGTAAATCACTGCTGGCCGATGGCAAGTACACATCCGGATTAGGCATTCCACTGGGTGACAGTTCATGGGTCATTTCGAACTCGGCCCTCACCGACCAGCCACACGCCTCCGTGGTGCATTGCAAATAGGCCACTCTAAGGAAAATATGGCGACCTTCGCTGGTGCGTATGCGCATCCGGCTATGGCAGTGAGGGCAGACCAGTTTGTAAGTACTCACGGTAGATACCTGTTAAGGCCGAGCAATGGCAGAAGCTGTAAGGTTGATCGTCCATTTGTGTCAGTATTGCCTACTGTATAAGAAAGGCTTTTCATCAAACTGCTGTTCATGCCGATAAAGTTCCTCATATTGCAGGGTTATTATTCATAACGAGTAGTTTAAGCCCAGGGAATGTCATTAAACCAGCAATGGATATCTGTTATGAGTAGCCGTTTTTTCGCCTCGGTGCTGGCCCGCCTCAAGCAACTTACCCAGTCCGAAAGCGACGCTCAGCTGGCCCGAGCGCTTGGTATAAGCCCGCAGACACTGAGCAGCTGGAAGGTACGCGAGAGCATTCCATACTCATTATGCGTAGATATGGCCCGGCAGCATGCCTGCTCGCTGGACTGGCTGCTGATGGGTGAGCGCGAGCGTACCTTGCACACCGGTGAAGGCTGGGAAGATGACATCCTCGAACGCTTGCGCAGCCTTTCATTCGCCGACCGCGAGGCCACGCTGCTGTACATCAAGGACAAACAGCGCATCCAGGAGCTGGAGAAGAAACTGGATGCACTCGCCTACCGTGTGCCGGATACCTCCGAAGGCTAACTGCGACGGCGCCAACGCTGCACGATTTCACGAAGGTCCACCGAGTCCAGCCACACCATGACCTTGAGGCTGATCGGGACCACCACGACCGCCGCCACGAAAGCAGCCATGCCCCGCGAAAGCATGGGGGCCAAAGCTTGCAACAGCGGTTCGAACAGGTAGCCCACGCCAACGGTGAGAAGGGCCAGCAAGGCTTGCTTGCCCAACGTAAGCCGCTTGCGCGAAACGATGACCAGCCGATCACGTGCCGCGCTGACCAGTAAAGCGCCCAACACTGCACCGAAAAGTACCCGCCCGTCGCGCTCGAGCCACTCCACAACGCAGGACAGGGCACTATCAATCAATGCGACTTCACTCATGAGTGCCTCACTGCTCTGCAAGCATGCCGTAGCGAATGGCCTTGATCACGGCGGCGACCCGCGTGGATACATCGAATTTGCGCAGGATGTTGCCCACATGGAAATTTACCGTCGACTCCTGGCACTGCAGGATCCGACCGATTTCCCACGAACTCTTGCCATAGGCACACCACAGCAATACCTGCTGCTCTCTGGGGGTCAGGCGAATAGGCGTATCCGCTTGGCTATCTTCGATCTGTTGCGTGTTGGCACTCATCACCGAACTCCAAAAAATCATCGCCAGTTCACGTCAGCTATCGGGCTGACGCGGTAGGACTCCACCTTACGAATCCCAAAACACGTGTTCCATTCATACGGTTTGTAAATCGCCGTCCTACAAACCCATCCTCAAATGGCTGCTTTCAATTAAGTGAAACTCTCCGTGCTTTGCACGGCGTTTCGCTCGTCACATCGCCGTTGCCTGCCCTTTTCGCCTGGAGTTGTACGATGCGCCCCGTGTTGCCCCCCTCACCTTGCCTTGGCCTTGTGGCCCTTTTCACAGTCGCCCAGCACGCGTCAGCTGCACCTGCGGTCGAACTGGGCGAAGTGCTGATCAGTGACGAAGCACATAGCGAACTGGAAGACGCCCGCGCGCGCCTGCAGGCAGTACCCGGCGCCAGCAACCTGGTGGACATGCAGCGTGTGGGGCAAGGACGGGTGGCCAGCAACCAGGACGTGCTGGCCTACCAGCCTGGGGTGTTCGCACAGTCTGCAGGTAACGATGGCATCAAGCTGTCCATCCGCGGGTCAGGCATCAACCGTGCGCCCGGAGCCCACGGCTCAGGGGTGTACACGATGTTCGACGGCCTGCCGCTGACCGGCCCGGGCGGTACACCTTACGAGCTGTTCGAGCCGCTGTGGCTGAGCCGCGCCGAAGTACTGCGAGGGGCCAACGGTTTCGATCAGGGCGCGCTGGCACTGGGTGGCGCAATCAACTATGTGACGCCTACCGGTTACGACGCCGCGCCATTGCAGGTGCGGTACGAGGCCGGCAGCCGCGGCTATCAGCACAGGCACGTCAGCTCGGGTCAGGTATTGGGCAACCTCGACTACTACGTGGCCCTCACCGATTCGGAATACGACGGCTACCAGGCGCACAGCAGCGGCAGCGCCAAAGGCATCGCCGCCAACGTGGGTTATCGTTTCAACCCCAACCTGGAAACGCGTTTCTACCTGCGCTACCGGGAAACCGAGAATGAGTTGGCCGGGCGCCTGACCAAGGACCAGATCAAGCACGACCCGCGTGCCGCAAACGCCGCCTACCTGGCGCGCGACGACAGCCGGCCGCAACCGGGCAGTACCTGGGTGGCCAACAAGACCACCTTCTACCTTGAGGACGATGCCCGGGTGGAAGCCGGGCTGGTGTACCACGACTTCCCCATGGACCTGCGCGAAGGCCCGATGCGCCTGAAGGTCGCCTACACCGATGTCAGCGGCACCCTGAACTACATGCGCCGCGACACCTTGCTGGGCCATCAGAGCAACACCACCGTGGGCTGGCGAACCACCAAGCACCTGCCCAACAGCGGCGCCTCGCAGTTTGCCCGTACCACTGGCGACAACTTCGGCGCACGCAGCCGCGACTTCAGCTATCAGGGGTCGGATACTGTCCTGCATGTCGGCAACGATCTGGAACTGATCCCGGACCTGTGGCTGACCACTGGCCTGGCGATGATCTATACCCGCCGTGAAAGCGCAGTCACCTATCCGCAGAACGGTGGAAAGGTCAGCCAGCATGACTGGGACTACGCACCGCGCCTGGGCCTGCGCTACGACATCAACCCGCAACTGCAGGTGTATGGCAACCTGAGCCGGTCCGTCGAGCCACCCCACCCATGGTCACTGATCTGGAGCTCCACGGTCGCCACGCAGCCGATCGAACTGCAAAACCAGACAGCCACTACGCTGGAACTGGGCGCGCGCGGTGATTCGGCCCTGGGCCGCTGGGACCTGGCCTGGTACTACTCGCAAGTGCGCCATGAACTGTTGGCCGTTGAAATCGAGGCAGGCCTCCCGGCCAAGGAGGTCAATGCCAGCGCCACCGTGCACCAGGGCGTCGAAGCCGGCCTGGACAGCACCCTCTGGGAGCACCCTGGTACTGGCAAGCTCAGCTTGCGCCAGGCCTACACGTTCAGTGATTTCCACTACCGGGACGATGACACCTTCGGCGACAACCGCCTGCCTGGCATTCCCATGCATTACTACCAGGCCGAACTGCGCTACGACTGGCCAAGCGGCTTCCATGCCGGGGTCAACACGCAGATGGCGTCCAAGGTGCAAGTCGATTACGCCAACAGTTACCACGCCGATGCCTACGCCCTGCTCGGTGCGCGCCTGGGCTGGGACTCGCCGAAACAGGACTGGCAGACCTGGCTGGACCTGCGCAACCTGACCAACAAGCGCTATGCGGCGACGGTAACGCCGGGGTACGACGATGCAGGGCAAGACATTGCCCGGTCGACGCCAGGGGAAGGGTTTGGCGTATACGCCGGGGTTTCATACAGCTTGCGTTGAAACGCTGCAAGGGCTGCGTGGCAGCCCCTATTGAGGCAACTGCACCTGCGGCTTGGTCGCGGCGAAAATCCCCCAGCTCGACATGAACAGTGCCGCGATCAGCGGCCCGATCACAAACCCGTTGAGCCCGAATACGGCCAACCCACCCAAGGTGGACACCAGGATCAGGTAGTCGGGCATACGCGTATCCTTGCCCACCAGGATCGGCCGCAGCAGGTTGTCCACCAGGCCAATCACCAGCACGCCAAACGCGGTCAGGATCACCCCTTGCAAGATCGCCCCGGTCAACAGGAAATACGCCGCCACCGGCGCCCAGACGATCCCCGCGCCCACTGCCGGCAGCAGTGACAGAAACGCCATCATCACCGCCCAGACCAGCGCGCTGGGAATATCCAGCACCCAGAAGATGAAACCACCCAAGGCGCCTTGGGTGATCGCCACCAGCACATTGCCCTTCACCGTGGCGCGCACCACACGGTTGAACTTCAACTGCAGGCGGCGCTTCTGGTGCTCTGGCAGCGGCACGGCCAGGCGTACCCGCCGCGCCACGTCCGCGCCCTCACGCAGAAAGAAGAACAACAGGTAAAGCATGATGCCGAAACTGATCAGAAACTCGAAGGTGCCCTGGCCGAAACTGAAGGCCTGGGTGGCCAGCATCTCGCTGCCCTGGGTGGCCCATTTGGTGATCTTGTCGCGCAGCCCCTCCAGGTTGCCCATGCCCATGCTGTCCAGGCTGTGCTGCATGAAAGGCGGCAGCATGTTCATGCCGCGCTCGACATAGCCGGCGATATCCAGCTGCCCGCTCTCGATCCGCTGGTAAAGGGTGGCGCCCTCCTGCACCAGCAAGGCGCTGGTGATGATCACTGGCAAAATGGCCACCAACAGGCAAATCAGCAAGGTGGTCGCCGCCGCCAGGTTACGCCGCCTGCCAAAGCGCATCAGCAGGTTTCGCTGCAGCGGCGCGAACAGGATGCCGAGGATCACCGCCCAGAAGATGGCGCCATAGTACGGCAGCAGGATCCAGCCGAAGGCAATGGTCACCAGCGCCAGCAATACTGCCAGGGCCTTGTTCTGCAAAGCGGTTTGGTTCATGGCGGTTCCTCGTGAGTGCTGGACATTAGTGCACACCACTTTGGTAAAAGTGCCATGCCCACCTTGATTCAAATCAATACGCGCGACGCAGGCCGGCCTTAGCATCCGCGCCTTTGCCCCGGTGCGCACATGAACATCCCCGCCAAGCCTGAACTGCTGGCCCCTGCCGGCACCCTCAAGACCATGCGCTATGCATTCGCCTACGGCGCCGACGCGGTTTACGCCGGCCAGCCACGCTACAGCCTGCGGGTGCGCAACAACGAATTCGACCATGCCAACCTGGCGCTGGGCATCCAGGAGGCCCATGCACAGGGCAAGCGCTTCTACGTGGTGGTGAACATCGCGCCGCACAACGCCAAGCTCAAGACCTTTCTCAAGGACCTGGCGCCGGTGATCGACATGGCGCCCGATGCGCTGATCATGTCCGACCCCGGCCTGATCATGCTGGTGCGCCAGCACTTCCCGCAGATGCCTGTGCACCTCTCAGTACAGGCCAATACGGTCAACTGGGCCAGCGTGCAGTTCTGGCAGCAACTTGGCCTGAGCCGGGTGATCCTGTCGCGGGAACTGTCGCTCGAAGAGATCGGCGAAATCCGCCAGCACGTGCCTGAAATGGAACTGGAAGTGTTCGTCCATGGCGCCCTGTGCATGGCGTACTCTGGGCGATGCCTGCTGTCGGGTTACCTCAACAAACGTGATGCCAACCAGGGCACCTGTACCAACGCCTGCCGCTGGAAGTACAACGCGACTCCCGCTACCGAAAACGCTGCCGGCGACATCGTGCGGGAGGTCGAGCCGACGCTGGGCCTGGGCGCACCGACCGATCAGGTGTTCCTGCTGCACGAAAGCAATCGCCCAGGTACCGAGATGCCCGCCTTCGAGGATGAACACGGCACTTACATCATGAATGCCAAGGACCTGCGCGCCATCCAGCACGTCGAGCGGCTGGCTGCCATGGGTGTGCACTCCCTCAAGATCGAGGGCCGCACCAAGTCGCACTTCTACTGCGCCCGTGCGGTGCAGTCGTACCGCCAGGCCATTGACGATGCCGCTGCCGGGCGCCCCTTCGACAGGGCCCTGATGGACAACCTCGAATCGCTGGCCCAACGTGGCTACACCGAGGGTTTCCTGCGCCGCCATGTGCATGACGAGTACCAGAACTACCAGCGGGGCAATTCGCTGTCCGAGCGCCAGCAGTTCGTCGGCGAACTGACCGGTGCACGGGTGGACGGCCTGGCCGAGGTCAAGGTGAAGAACCGCTTCGCAGTAGGCGATCATCTGGAGCTGATGACCCCGCGCGGCAACTATCATTTCGACCTGCACAACCTGTACGGTCGCCAGCAGCAGGCCATCGACGTGGCGCCCGGGGACGGCCATGTGGTCTACCTGCCGATCCCGGAGCAGGTAGCGCTGGAATACGGCTTGCTGATGCGCGACCTGTGCCAGGACGAACTGGCTGACAAAGGTGTAATGTCCAGTTCAGCCAGCTGACAGTTGCTGGCCAGTACCCTGCCAGCGCATATCGCGCCAGCAAGCCGCCTGCGCTATCCTGCAGCTCATTTGCATGGCGGGCGGGGCGCCTGCCTACCCATAGGAGTCGTTCGACCATGCTGCATAAACACCTGATCGCGCTCGGCCTGCTGGCCATGACCGGCCTGGCACAGGCTGGCGAGACCATCGACGTCTACCGCGACCCCAACTGTGGCTGCTGCAAGGCCTGGATCAGCCACCTTCGTGACAACGGCTTTACCGTCAACGACCATGTCGAGCCGAACATGAGCGCCGTCAAGCAGCGGCTCGGCGTGGCGCCGCGGCTGGCTTCATGCCACACCGGGGTGATCGACGGCAAGTTCGTCGAAGGCCACGTCCCGGCCGAGCAGGTGCGCCTGCTGGCCAAGCGCAACGACCTCAAGGGCCTGGCCGTGCCAGGCATGCCGGTGGGTTCGCCAGGCATGGAAATGGGTGATCGCAAGGACGCCTATCAAGTCATCGGGGTAACCCGGGATGGCCAGGACACCGTAGTCGCCAACTACTGATGCTGAGCCTCTGGGCGCTGTTTCTCAGCGCCTTTGGCGCCGCCACATTGCTGCCGCTGCAATCGGAGGCGGTACTGGTGGGCCTGCTGCTGCGTCAACCCGACGCCTGGCTGACCCTGTTGCTGGTCGCCACCCTGGGCAACGTGCTCGGTTCGGTGGTCAACTGGTTGCTGGGGCGGGCCATCGAACACCTGCGCGACAAGCGCTGGTTCCCGTTCAGCGCTCGTCAACTCGAACGCGCCCAGCAACGCTATCAGCGCTGGGGGCAATGGTCGTTGCTGCTGAGCTGGATGCCAGTGATCGGCGACCCGTTGACCCTGATTGCCGGGATCATGCGTGAGCCGTTCTGGCGTTTCGTGCTGCTGGTCACGCTGGCAAAGGGCGGGCGTTACATGGTCGTAGCCGTGATTACCCTGGGTTGGTTTCATGCCTGGTAACACCTTTAACGTTTAAGGTGCCTGCGCGGCTGCTACAGTCGCCAATTCCTACATGGTCCTACACGGAGTGCCCCCATGCTACGCGCAACCGCCCTGGCCTTGGCCTGCCTCATCGGCGCCCCCGCCATCGCCGCCGAATCACCCACCTACGGCAAGCAGCTCGAAGGCTTCAGCTACCCCCACCCCCTCAAGCATTTCGACTTCCAGTCCCAGGGGCAGAGCCTGCAGATGGGCTACATGGACGTGCCTGCCAAAGGCCAGGCCAACGGCCGCAGCGTGGTGCTGATGCATGGCAAGAACTTCTGCGCCGCCACCTGGGAAACCACCATCGATGCGTTGAGCCAGGCCGGCTACCGGGTCATCGCGCCCGACCAGGTCGGCTTCTGCACTTCAAGCAAGCCAGGGTATTACCAATACAGCTTCCAGCAATTGGCCAGCAACACCCATGCCCTGCTGGAGCAGTTGGGCGTCAAGCAAGCGATCATCCTCGGCCATTCCACCGGCGGCATGCTCGCCACCCGTTACGCGTTGATGTACCCACAACAGGTCGAGCGCCTGGCCATGGTCAACCCGATCGGCCTGGAAGACTGGAAGGCCCTCGGCGTGCCCTACCGCACGGTGGACCAGTGGTATGCCCGCGAACTCAAGCTCGATGCCGACGGCGTGCGTGAATACGAGCGCAAGACCTATTACGCCGGGCGCTGGAAACCTGAGTACGAGCGTTGGGTACAGATGCTGGCGGGGCTGAACAAGGGCCCTGGGCATGAAGCCGTGGCGTGGAACTCGGCACTGATCTACGACATGATCTTCACCCAGCCGGTGTACCACGAGTTCAAAGACTTGAAGATGCCAACCCTGCTGCTGATCGGCGACCAGGACAGCACGGCCATTGGCAGTGACATCGCACCGCCCGAGGTCAAGGCGCGGCTGGGCAAGTACAAGGAGCTGGGGCCGCACGTGGCCAAGCTGATTCCACAAGGCGAGCTGGTGACCTTCGAGGGCATGGGGCACGCGCCGCAGATCGAGGAGCCACGGCGCTTCAACAACACCCTGATCGAGTGGCTTGGGCGCTGAAGCTTTAGTGGGGGCGCCTTGCGCCCCCTTGGCAAACAAGCGGTGCCGGTCAACCCTTGCCGCTTTTCAACCGGCTGAACGCTCGGGTCAGCTCACGGTTGAACGCCTTGCCGTTGTCGTTCTTGCCATACAACCGTGCCCTCACCTGCGCCGGCGGATAAGTGCCCGGCGCATTGCGAATCTGCGCATCCACCAAGCTGTCCGCGGCCGTGATGGCGTTGGCGTAATGAATGGTATCGGTAATCGGCGCAATCACCTCCGGCCGCATCAGGTAGTCCAGCAGCTTCCAGGCTGCCAGGGGATGCGGGGCATCCTTGGGTACCACCAATGCATCCAGCCAGATAAGCGTCCCCTCCTCTGGGATGCTGTACGCCAGGTTGAACGCCTTGCCCGCCTGCTGCGCCTGGGCTTGGGCGATCGCCACGTTGCCGTTCCACGACATAGCCACGCAGGTCTCGCCGTTGGCCAGGTCGTTGATGTTGCGGTCATTGTCGAAGTAGCGGATATACGGGCGAATCTTGCGCAGCTGCAGTTCTGCAGCCTTGAGGTCCTCCAAGCGTTGCTGGTTGATGTCCAGGCCCATGTAACGCATCACCGCGGCGAACACCTCGTTGGGGTCGTTGAGCAGGCTGACCCCACAGTCGGCGAATTTGGCCACCACCTGCGGGTCGAACAGCATCGCCCAGCTGCCTACTGGCGCCTCGCCCAGGCGCGCCGTCACCGCCTGCTGCTGATAACCCACGCCGGTGGTGCCCCAGGCGTAGGTCCCGGCATACCGGTTGCCAGGGTCATACAATGCCATGTGCTGGCGAAACTCCTCGCCGACACCCGCCAAGTGCGGTAACTGCGCCTTGTCCAGCGGCTGCAGGGCACCGCTGGCAATCGCCCGGCTCAAGTGCTGACCGGCACTGAGCACCACGTCGTAGCCACTGCCGCCGGTAAGCAGCTTGGTCTCTGCGGTTTCCAGCGAGTCGAAGTGGTCGGCAACCACCCGAATGCCGGTTTCCTTCTCGAAGTTGGTCAACGTGTCCGGGGCAAGGTATTCGCCCCAGATATACAGGTTGACGGTCGGCTGTTGTGCGTCGGCCGCCTGGGCCACCGACGCCACGCAGCCCAAGGCGAGTGCAGCCGCGAGCAGGGTCAAGTTCATCAGCGGCGACCTCCGGCGTATTGAGGCATGGTGATGCAGGCGACATTGCCGCCACCGAGCAGGATTTCCCGCGAATTGTCGATGCCAATGATACGGTGGCCGGGGAACAGTTCGGCCAGGGTGGCCTGGGCCACGCTGTCGTTGCGGTCACCGAACAGCGGCACGACAATAGCCGTGTTGCCGGCGTAGTAGTTGATGTACGACGCACAGATCCGGGTGCCAGCCTCCCGCACGTGCGTGCCTTCGACCTGATCCAACCCGGCAGCTTCCTCGGCCGTCCACTGCAGCACCTCGGGCTGGGGCAGCTTGTGAACCTTGAGTTCCCGCCCGCGAGCATCGCGGGTGCTGCGTAATATATCGTACGCCTCCTGGTAGATCTCCCACTGTGGGTCTTCACGGTTGTCGGTCCATTGCAACACCACTTCACCGGGCCGCACGAAACACGCCAGGTCGTCGATGTGGCCATCAGTTTCGTCGAACTTGCAACCGCGCGGCAGCCAGATCACCTGGTCGGCACCCAGGTAGTCCTCAAGCCGGCGCGTGACTTCATCCTTGCCCAGGTGGGCATTGCGGTTACGGTTGAGCAGGCACTGTTCGGTGGTCAAGAGGCTGCCCTGGCCGTCGCTCTGGATGCCGCCGAGTTCGGCAATCAATGGCGCGCGATAGCGGTCCAAACCTTCGATTTCGAGGATTTTCTGGGCGATCTGGTCGTCCTTGTCCCACGGGTAATAAAGGCCGCCGTCCAGGCCGCCGTAGGCATTGAATTCGAAGTCCACACCGCGCACTTCGCCGCTGCTGTCGTTGACCACGAAGCACGCGCCGCTGTCTCGGAACCAGGTGTCGTTGCAGGTCATTTCCACCACCCGCACCTGCGCTGGCAGCAAGCGCCGCGCATTGGCGTACTGGGCAGCAGACGCGCAAACCGTGACCGGTTCGCTGGACGCGATGGCGGTGGCAATTTCGACCCAGACCCTTTGCGCCGGCTTGCCGCCATTGCGCCACACATCTGGCCGCTCGGGCCAACCGAGCCAGCAGCCAGCCTTGTGTTCGAATTCGCCAGGCAAGCGGAAACCATCGCCCTTGGGCGTGGTGGTGAGCGAACGTGCCATGGGTCAACCTCATGTCGGTGAGTGATGCCTGCACGCTACGCTGGCCGGCCTGGCTCATCCAACGATGAAAACTCAGCGATAGTTGAATTAAATTCAGCTATCACCCAACTGTTCGATGAACCATTCGATGAACTGTGCCACCGCAACACGCTCCAGGCGCAACCGCTCGCACACCAGTGCGTATTGCCCCTGCGCGGTGACACTGGCACTGAAAGGCCGCACCAGCCTGCCACTTTGCAAATCGCTCTGGCAGGTCAGGTTGTCCCCCATGGCCACGCCCTGCCCAAGCAGCGCCGCCTCGAGTGCCAGGGCCGCATGCGGGAAGTAAAGCTGGCGCGTGGGCAAGGCATCGTCGGCATGGGTAGCCAGCCAGGTGGTCCAGGTCCGGCCGTCCTGATCGTCGTGCAACAGGCAGTGGCGCACCAGGTCGCGTGGGCGTTTGAGGCCGCCCTGGTTGAATAGGCCAGGGCTGCACACCGGAAAGAATTGCAGCAGCGGCAAGGGCCTGACGAAGTGGGTACTGGCGTCGAGTGTGCTGGTGCCATAGGTGATGGCCAGGTCGACATCCAGCGCCGGGGCTCCCGCGGCGATCGGCTGCTCGAGCAGGTGCAGGGTGATGTGCGGGTAACGGCCGCTGAAGTCGGCGAGCCGCGCCACCAGCCATTTCTGCGCAAGCTCGGCAGTTACCGCCACCCGCAGCACCGCCTGCGATGCCGGGTCGCGCAGTTCGTCACAGGCCTTGCCGATCAGTTCGAAGGCCTGCTGCAGATGATGCAACAGCCGCTCGGCCTCGGCGCTGGGCCGCACCTGGCGGCCAATGCGTTCGAACAGCGTGACCCCAAGCTGCTCCTCGAGCTGGCGGATCTGGTGGCTTACCGCGCTGTCGGTGACACACAGTTCGGCGGCGGCACGGCCGAAGTGGCCGTGGCGGGCGGCGCACTCGAACGTGCGCAGGGCAGTGAGGGAAGGCAGGCGGCGCATAGATAGTCCTGGCAGGTGCGTGGAGCCGCTGTACGGCCACCCGATCATATCGCCAACGCGACTCGACTGGCGCAATGAAAATTCCATGCTAAATTTTCATGAAAATAATCATAAAAAATTTCATGAGGCCAAGGCATGTTCAAGCAATCCGCCCAGCACGTCGCCAGTTATTACGCCCGCACCTACCCTGCCAGCATTCCCCTGCGCCCTACCCTGCAAGGCCGGCACGACACCGACGTGATCATCATCGGCGCCGGCTTCAGCGGCCTGCACACTGCCCTGCGCCTGGCCCTGGCGGGTAAGCGTGTGACCCTGCTGGAAGCCAGCCGGGTGGCCTGGGCCGCATCCGGTCGCAACGGTGGCCAGGCGCTGCTGGGCTGGTCGTGCGACATGCCGCCCATCGAGAAAGCCTTGGGCGTGGAACGCAGCCGACGCCTGTGGGACAGCATGTGCTGGGCTGCCGACGAAATGCGTGAACTGCCGCAACGGCACGGCTTCGATATCGATTACCGGGCCGGCAGCCTCTGGACCTCGGTGCTGCCACGCCGGGTGAAAATGCTGGAACAAGCCCTGCTTGATGCCGAACAGAAATGGGGCTACCAGGCCCTGCGCCTGATCGGCCGTGACGAGTTGCCCCAGTGGATCGACAGCCCGCGCTACCAGGCTGCCCTGTACGACGCCAAGGGCGCGCACCTCAACCCGCTGAAACTGGCCCAGGGCTTGGCCAGCGCGATCGAGGCTGCCGGCGGGCAGATCTTCGAGCAAAGCCAGGTACTCGACTACCAGCAGAGCGCCAATGGCTATATCGCCCGCACCGACCATGGCGAAGTGCACGGCGAGGTGCTGGTGCTGGCTTGCAACGCCTACATCGACCGCCTTGACCGCAACCTGTCGCGCCGGCTGCTGCCGGTGGGCTCCTATCAAGTGGCCACCACGCCACTGGACGCGGATTTCGCCCGGTCGCTGCTACCACGCAACAGTTGCGTGATCGACAATCAGTTCGTACCGGACTATTTCCGCCTCACCCCGGACCACCGCCTGCTGTTCGGCGGCGGCTGCACGTACCTGGGCGGCATACCCAAGGACGTGGCCAGCGCCACCCGCCCCTACCTTGAGCGTGTGTTCCCACAACTGGCGGGCGTTGCCATCGACTATGCCTGGGGCGGGCATATCGACTGCAGCATCCAGCGCACCCCGGACATTGGCCGCGACGGCCAGCGCTACTGGCTGCAGGGCTTTTCCGGCCATGGCGTACTGCCAACCCTGGCAGCGGCGCGCGCGGTCAGCGACGCGATCCTGGGCGACGACGACCTGCTGGCGTTGTACCAGGGCATCGACAATGGCCGTTTCCCGGGCGGTGACCTGTTGGCTGCCCCGCTGGAGGCCGCAGCCAAGGCCTGGTACCGGATGCGCGATCATGTCTGAAGACGCCCAGGGCCTGGCCCTGCTGATTCGTGGCCTGCGCAAGCACCGCGGGCTGACCCTCGGCGAGTTGGCGATCAAGGTCAAGCGTTCGCTGGGCTTTCTGTCCCAGGTCGAGCGCGGCCTGTCGCAGCCGACCGTGGCCGACCTCACTGCGATCAGCGAAGCGCTACACGTGCCCACCACCTATTTCTACCAGGCCAGCCAACCGCGCGAACTCGACTGGGTCACCCGCCCCGGTGAACGGCGCACGATCTACTACGCCGAAGGCATCAGCGATGTGCTGGTCTCGCCGACCCTCAACGGCAGCTTTGCCATGCTCGAAAGCCACCTGGCGCCCGGCGCCAGCAGTGGCGAGGGGCATCTGGACGACAGCGCCGAACAAGGCGGTTTCGTCCTTGAAGGCGCGCTGACCCTGTGGCTGGATAGCCACCCGGACGCCGTCAAACTCGGCCCCAACGACAGCTTCCAGCTCCCTGCGCACAGCCATTTCCGCTACGCCAACCTGACTGACCAGACGACCCGTGTCCTCTGGGTCTTCCGATGAGAGCACAGCATGACAACAACGACAGGCTTTGCCGATCTGCTCAGCGAAGTACGGGCCTTCCGCGCCCGTTACCCCAATGTGCGCCATGTCGACCTGCTGAGCCTGGACATCCCCGGGCACTTCTACGGCAAACGCTACCCCATCGACATGCTCGAAAAGGTTGCCGCCGGCAGCCCGCTGAAACTGCCGCAGAACTGCGTGCTGCTGGGCGTGCAAGGCGGGCTGTTCCCGATTGGCGACTACTGCTTCAACGACGGCGACCCGGACGCCCTGCGGCGCCTGGTGCCCGGCACACTCAAGCCGGTCAGCTGGGAGCGCGAACCGCTGGGCCAGATGCTGATCAGCTCCGACGGCACCGCCTCACCCATCGAGTTCGAGCCCAGGGAGGTGCTCGCCCGCGTGCTGCAGCGCCTGGAACGGCGCGGCATTCGCCCGGTGGTGGCGTTCGAGCTGGAGTTCTACCTGTTCGACCGGGCACTCAAGCAGGGGCTGCCGCAGTTCCCCCGCGACCCGTTCAGCGATGACGCGGACGACCAGCCCAACATGCACATCGAACGGCTGTCGCGGTTCAGCGACGTGCTGCGCGACATGGTCGAAACCGCCAACGCGCAAGGGGTCGACGCCAACGTCATCACCGCCGAGCTCGGCCCTGGCCAGTTCGAGATCAACTTCGGCCACTGCGACGACGGCCTGCGTGCCGCCGACTGGGCTGCCCTGTTCTGCCGCAGCACGCGTGGCGTGGCGCTCAAGCACGGGCTGCGCGCCTCGTTCATGAGCAAACCCTACCTGCAGGCGCCAGGCAGCGGCATGCACGTGCATGTCAGCCTGTACGACAAGGCCGGCAACAACCTGCTGGCGGCCGACCAGCAGCGCCCGCTACGCCATGCAGTGGCCGGTTGCCTGGCCTTGCTGCCGCACTGCATGCCGATATTCGCCGCCAACCACAATGCGTTTCGCCGGTACGGCGCCATGGTCAATGCCGCCAGCCGCGCCAGCTGGGGCTTCGAGGACCGTGATGCGTGCATCCGCATCCCCGAGTCGGATGCTTGCAATGTGCGTATCGAGCACCGCCTGGCGGGGGCAGATGCCAACCCGTATCTGGTGCTGGCGGCCATCTTGTGCGGTATGGAGCATGGGCTGGATGCCGCGCTGGAGCCAATTGCGCCGCTCAATGACGATCGCGCCAGCGGGGTCGACTTTCCCAAGGACATGCCCAGCGCAGTCGCAGCCATGCGTGGGCACCCGGCCGTAAATGAAGGGCTGGGGGAAGAGTTCGTGATGGTGTATTGCGAGAACAAGCGCCAGGACCACCTGGCGTTCATGCAGGAGGTGAGTGCCCGCGAGTACCGGTGGTTCCTTTGAGACAGATACTGGCCTCATCGCCGGCTTGTCGGCGAAGAGGCCGGTACTGACAAGACAGAAAACTCTCCTATTCTGAATAGCTCACTCGGCAATCCCCCTGCACAGAGGAGACACGACCATGAGCTACGTGACCACGAAGGATGGCGTTCAGATCTTCTACAAGGACTGGGGCCCGCGCGATGCGCCGGTCATCCACTTCCACCATGGCTGGCCGCTCAGCGCAGACGACTGGGACGCGCAGCTGTTGTTCTTCCTTGGCCAAGGTTTTCGAGTGGTCGCCCACGACCGCCGCGGCCACGGCCGCTCCAGCCAGGTATGGGACGGCCATGACATGGACCACTACGCCGATGACGTGGCCGCCGTGGTCGAGCACCTGAGTATTCAGGGTGCGGTGCATGTCGGTCACTCCACCGGAGGCGGCGAAGTGGTGCGCTACATGGCCCGCTACCCAGGCGACAAGGTGGCCAAAGCGGTGCTGATCGCCGCCGTGCCGCCCTTGATGGTGCAAACGCCAGACAACCCCGGCGGCTTGCCCAAGTCGGTTTTCGACGGGTTCCAGGCACAGGTGGCGAGTAACCGGGCACAGTTTTACCGCGATGTGCCGACCGGCCCGTTCTATGGCTATAACCGGCCCGGTGCCGAGCCGGCCGAGGGGGTCATTGCCAATTGGTGGCGCCAAGGCATGATCGGCAGCGCCAAAGCGCACTACGACGGGATCGTGGCGTTTTCCCAGACTGACTTCACCGAAGACCTGAAGAAGATCCAGCAACCCGTGCTGGTGATGCATGGCGATGATGACCAGATCGTTCCCTATGAAAATTCCGGCCCGCTGTCGGCCAAGCTGCTGCCCAATGGCACATTGAAGACCTACAAGGGCTTCCCGCACGGTATGCCGACAACCCATGCCGATGTGATCAATGCGGATTTGCTGGCCTTTATCCAGAGCTGATTCGGTTACCTGAATCGGCTCTGCCGTCGGCGGCCGGCCCCCATAGCTACAGCGCTGGCCTTGAAAGGTGTGACGTATCTGGGGGGGGCTAGCTTGCTCCGCGAGAAGCCACAACTCACATTTTTGCCAGTTGTAGTAACCCTCTGGTTGGCGGATCTTCAAAGTACACACCAGGGTGTGCACGAGAAGTCGCCGAGCGGCGATTAGGCCTTTTTCTATTGATGGAACGAAAGGAAGACCTATGGGATACCTACGTAGAAATAGCTTCTTGATCTTCTTGGATTCAGACGCGCCCACGGAGATTAAGACGCATAGCCCGCATGAGATCGCGGAGATCGAGGCCAAGCACAATGAGGCCAAACAGGAGCATATCGAAAGCCTGATCAAACAGTGGGGGCAGGAGGACGAGGAACGCTTACGCAAGATCGTACAAAGTGTTCAGGAGGTCGGTACGGATCAGACGGCCCTCAAGAATTACATTAGCACCACCTTCCGATCCACGAACGAGAAGCACTGGCGTGACTTCGCTTGGGCGGTGCACGAGATTGTGATCTCCAAGGCCACACTCCCGGACAACCGGTATGTCCCCTCGCGCACCTCCGGGAGCACCGTGCGGTTCCGGCCCGACGGTTACCTGGGAGTCAACGTTGCGCTCGCCGGCACTGGGTATGACAAAAAAAAGGAGCAGTATGTAGCGGCCGGCTCCTCGCAAGCGAGCCTGTGGGTCAAAGTCGTCGAAGGCTGGGCCAAGGACGGCAACTGGGGCGGGTACCTCCAGATCAGCTCTAGCACTGAAAAGGACAAGTACATCGACTCCAGCAGCGGGTGGGTCAAGCCGGTAGCCTCCAAGCAGGATAAGGTTACGTTCTACGATATGGGCAACTACTACGAGATCTGGCAGAAGGACCGGGAATCGGGTCGACCGCTGACAGTAGAGGGCGATTGCTTGCGCTTCTCCGATGGGGCAACCCCCGGGAAGTGGAACCTACAAGACTCAACCTGGGACTGAGCAACTCGGAGTGCCTGTCAAACCATAAACAGGGTGGAATGTTGCTCGGTACAGCACTGGCATCGAGCAACATTCGCCTGGCAAGGACAGTGCGAAGGCAATTGCCGTCGAAGCGACACTTCCGCCAGCGACTGTGGCGCTACCGCATGCGCCAGAGCATGAGCCGACGAGGCAGTTGCAGGGATAATGCGCCGATGGAACGTGTATTTCGCAGCCTTGACCACCAAGGCTACATGACCGGCCAGCAGCCTCAGCGAGATACTAGCCAGTATCTGATGAACCACTACAACTGGATCCGCCCCATCAGTTCAATGATGGACTGGCGCCTGCTTAAGCTGAAGAAAAACTCAAAACTGTGTCCGGGATCAATTGAGCATTACAAGTCGCCTTCCTCGGGCATTAGTATATAGGCCTTAGCGCGGCCCTCTGCTGCGTCACCCTTCCAATCTGCCAGACACCCATGCCCCTCGAACTCACCGTAGAACCACTCACCCTGCTGATCCTCACCCTGGTCGCCTTCGTCGCCGGGTTCATCGACGCCATCGCCGGTGGGGGTGGCCTGCTCACCACCCCGGCACTGCTCACCGCCGGCATGCCGCCACACCTGGTGCTGGGCACCAACAAGCTCAGCTCGACCTTCGGCTCGGCCACCGCCGGTTTCACCTACTACAAACGCAAGCTGTTCCACCCGGCGCAATGGCGCCCGGCCTTGTTCGCCACCCTGGTCGGCGCGCTGATCGGCGCGGTCGTCGCCCACTACATGCCGGCCGAATGGCTGAACAAGATGCTGCCGGTGATCGTCTTCGCCTGCGGCATCTACCTGCTGTTCGGGGGTACGCCCAAAGCGCCGCTGGATGCCGATGCGCCGATCAAGAAGAAGTGGCAGTTCCCGCAGGGCTTCACCCTGGGCTTCTATGATGGCGTGGCCGGGCCCGGCACCGGTGCTTTCTGGACCGTGAGCACCCTGCTGCTCTACCCCATCGACCTGGTCCGCGCCAGCGGCGTGGCGCGCAGCATGAACTTCGTCAGCAACATCGCGGCGCTGACGGTGTTCATCATTTCCGGGCAGGTGGATTACGTCGTCGGCCTGTGCATGGGCCTTTCGGTGATGGTGGGTGCGTTCTTCGGCGCACGCACGGCGATCAGCGGCGGCAGCAAGTTCATCCGCCCGGTGTTCATCACCGTGGTGCTGGCGCTGACCGTGCGCCTAGCGTGGCAACACTGGTTCGGGCAGGCCTGAACGCCTGGCGACATACAGATCGATCAGGTACCGGGCGATGGAGCGCCCGGCTGGCAGCGGTGGCAGGTCGTGCACGTTGAACCACCTGGCGTCTTCGATCTCGTCCGGCTGCATGACGATCTCGCCGCCGGCATACTCGGCGTGGAAGCCTAGCATCATCGAATGCGGGAACGGCCAGCACTGGCTGCCTACGTACTGGATGTTGCGCACCTCCACCGCCACTTCTTCGCGCACTTCGCGCACCAGGCAGTCCTCGGCCGACTCGCCTGGTTCGGCAAAGCCTGCAAGGGTGCTGTAAACGCCGGTGACGAAGCGCGGCGACCGGGCCAGCAGGATTTCGTCGCCACGGGTCACCAGCACGATCATGCTCGGCGAAATGCGTGGGTAGCTGCGCAGGTCGCAGGGCTGGCAGTACATCGCCCGCTCCCAGCGGATCTGCGTCATCGGTTGGCCGCAGCTGCCACAGAAACGGTGCTCACGCGCCCAAGTGCCGATCTGCGCGGCGTAGCCCAGCACTTTATAAAGATCGAAATCACCTTCGAGCATGAATGCCCGCAAGCCGCGCCAGCCGCAACCGGGCACCTCGGCGGCGCTGCGCAGTTCCAGCAGGAACACCGGCTCGCCGTCGAAATGGCCGATGCCGTGCTCGGCGAGCACATCCAGGTCCTGGCGCTTGAGCCAGTCGCGGGGGAACAGCGCGCCATTGGCGTCCACCAAAAACCCTTCCGGGCTGCGGGCGACGGCCCAGCCGCCGGTGATCTGCGGGTCGAGTACTGCGCTAGTCCAGCGTGCTGACATGTCGGGGGTTCCTTTACTGCGTCCCCCGGCCCGGTCAGTCGGCGAACGTCGGTTTCTGTTTGCTCATGTGCGCCGCCACAGCCACGCGCAGGTCTTCGGACTGCAGCATGGCGGCGTTCCAGGTGGCGATGTACTCCAGGCCATCGTCGATGCGATGGTCACGCATGTAGCTGAGCATCTCCTTGGTGCCCGCCACGGCGATCGGTGATTTTGCGGCAATCTCGCGGGCAATGGCAAAGACCCCGTCGAGCAATGCAGCCTGATCATCATAGACCCGGTTGACCAGGCCGATGCGCAGCGCCTCGTCGGCCGCAACGTTACGCCCGGTGAAGGCCAGCTCGCGCATGATGCCGTCGCCGATGATACGTGGCAAACGTTGCAGGGTGCCGACGTCTGCGGCCATGCCCATGTCGATTTCCTTGATCGAGAACTGCGCGTCCGTGCTGCAATAACGCATGTCGCAGGCCGACACCAGGTCGATGGCACCGCCAATGCAGTAGCCCTGGATGGCCGCCAGCACGGGCTTGCGGCAGTTGTCCACGGCATTGAAGGAGGCCTGCAGGCGCAGGATGGTGCGGCGTAGCAGGCGCGCGTTGCGGCCAACGTCCTTGCCCATGTGGCCGGCCAGCGAGGCCAGCATCATCAAGTCGATACCCGAGGAAAAATGCTTGCCCGCGCCGCTGATGACCACAGCGCGCACCGCATCGGTGTCGTCGACCCACTGGAAGATATCGACGATCTCTTCCCAGAAGGCAGCATTCATGGCGTTGATCTTCTCAGGGCGGTTGATCTGCACATGGGCGATGTTGTCGGTCAGTTCGACCTTGAATGCGCTGTACTCGGTCACGGGCTGCACTCCTGCGGGGATAAAGGTTCACTGCACGGATGTTAACCCAGCCTGGTTGCCGTACTTGTGCCAAAAGCGGGACTTGCCCGGGTTGCTCAGGCGCCTGGCGACAGAGGTTTGCCCTGCACACAAAAACCCATACAACTTTTGCCCCGCACACGCATCGAAAGACAGGTAAGCTCTTCATCCCTTCCCAAGAGGTTTGCCATGGCGATGCGTACAGCCCTGATTGTTTCCTGCATGACACTGGCCCTGGCGGGCTGCGCCGGTTCGAGCGATGAGCATCGTGCGCCACCGGCCACACAGCAGGTCGACCTGCAGCGCTACCAGGGCACCTGGTACGAGCAGGCGCGCTTGCCGATGTTCTTCCAGCGCAACTGCGTGCAGTCCGAAGCCAACTATGGCTTGCGCGAAGACGGTCGCATCGATGTGACCAACCGCTGCAAGGAAAAGGACGGCCAATGGAACGAGGCCAAGGGCATCGCCGAGGCGCAGCAGCCGGGCAAGACCGACAAGCTGTGGGTCACCTTCGACAACTGGTTCAGCCGCCTGGCGCCAGGCTTGACCAAGGGCGAATACTGGGTGCTGTATCACGACAAGGACTATCGCGTAGCACTGGTCGGGCACCCCAACCGCGAATACCTGTGGCTGCTGTCGCGCACCCCGGTCATCAACGACCAGACCCGCGAACAGATGCTGGCCATTGCCCAGAAACAGGGTTATGACACCAGCGAGCTGATCTGGCGGCAGGGCGATGATGCAGTAAAACCCTGATTCATCGACGCCCTGGTTCGCTCGGGCCAGGGTGAGCGCCTGATCAAACTTGGAGTCAGTCATTGGACCTGCTGTTTCTGGGTACCTCGGCCGGGGTGCCCACCAAGGCGCGCAACGTCAGCGCCACCGCCGTGATCGAAGCCAGCGGCAGCCACTGGTACCTGGTCGATTGCGGCGAAGGTACCCAGCATCAACTGCTGCATACCCCATTGTCGGTCCGCGACCTGCGCGCCATCTTCATTACCCATGTGCACGGCGACCATTGCTTCGGCCTGCCAGGCCTGCTGGCCAGCGCCGGCATGAGCGGGCGCACGGCGCCGCTGGACCTGGTGCTGCCGGCCGCCTTGCACGACTGGGTGCGCCTGAGCCTGGCTGCCAGTGATACCTTCCTGGCGTTCGAACTGCGTTTGCTGGCGGTCGAGCAACTGGGCGAATGGCGCAGCGATACCCTTGCCGTCAGCACCGTACAGCTGTCGCACCGGGTGCCCAGCGTCGCTTTCGTGTTCACCGAGCTGAACCCCGAGCCGCGCCTTGACGTGCAGCGCCTGGCTGCCGAAGGTATCCCGCGCGGCCCGCTGTGGGGCGACCTTGCCAAGGGCCTCACGGTGGAGCATGCCGGGCACGTGCTGCATGGCCGCGACTACCTGCGCGCCTCGCGGCCGGCACGGCGGGTGATCGTCTGCGGCGACAATGACAACCCCGACCTCTTGGCCGAGGCAGCGAAAGACGTTGATGTGCTGGTGCACGAAGCGACATTCACACAACCGATCATCGCCCGCACAGGTGTCAGCTTCGGCCACAGCAGTGCCGCAGCGGTGGCGCGCTTTGCCGAAACGGCCGGTGTGCGCAACCTGGTGCTGACGCACTTCAGTGCCCGCTATCAGCCGGACCCTCGGCGCAGCCCATGCATCGACGAGGTAAGGGAAGAGGCGCAGGCCCATTACAGCGGCAACCTGACCCTGGCCCAGGACCTGCAGCGTTACCACATCGGGCGCGATGGGTGCCTGGGCCGCGTTACGGGTACCTAGCAAATCCCAATCGACATGATCGCGCTGTTGTCCATCGGTTTTGTGATCTAAGGGCCGGCGATGGGACGCTCAGGCATCAAGCCGCCAACCGCCCGCTGGCGATCGCCTCCGACGCCGCCAGCATGGCCCGCAGCAGCACCGCACAGCCCGCTGCCAGGTCTTGCGGGGTGGCGTTCTCGATTTCGTTGTGGCTGATGCCGTTTTCACAAGGCACGAAGATCATCCCCGCCGGCCCCAACTCGGCCAGGAAGATCGCGTCATGCCCTGCCCCGCTGACGATATCCATGTGCGGCAGGCCCAAGGTCTGCGCAGCATCGCGCACGGCATCGACGCAACTGCGGTCAAAGTACAGCGCTGGGAGGTCGGCCGTGGGGATCAGTTCATGGCTCAGCCCGTGCTTGTCACAGGTGGCCTCAATCACTGCCCGCACGTCGGCGATCATCGCGTCCAGCCGCTCACCTTCGAGGTGACGAAAGTCCAGGGTCATGCGCACTTCCCCCGGAATCACGTTGCGTGAACCGGGGTAGGCCTGCAGGCAACCGACCGTGCCACAGGCATGCGGTTGATGGCCCAGCGCCGCCCGGTTGACCGCCTCCACCACCGCCGCAGCGCCGACCAGTGCATCCTTGCGCAGGTGCATCGGCGTAGGGCCGGCATGGGCTTCAACGCCGCGCAAGGTCAGGTCGAACCACTTCTGCCCCAGCGCCCCAAGCACCACACCGATGGTCTTGGCCTGGTCTTCAAGGATCGGTCCCTGCTCGATATGGGCTTCGAAATACGCGCCTACCGGGTGGCCAAGCACTGCCCGCTGGCCGGCGTAGCCGATGGCAGTCAACGCCTCGCCCATGCTCACGCCCTGGGCGTCACGCTTGGCCAGGGTTTCCTCCAGGGTGAATTTGCCGGCAAACACCCCCGAGCCCATCATGCAGGGCGCAAAGCGCGAGCCTTCCTCGTTGGTCCATACCACCACTTCCAGCGGTGCTTCGGTCTCGATGCCCAGGTCATTGAGGGTGCGTATCACCTCAAGGCCCGCCATCACCCCGAAACAGCCATCGAACTTGCCCCCGGTGGGCTGGGTGTCGATGTGGCTGCCGGTCATCACCGGTGGCAGCTTGGGATTGCGCCCAGGGCGGCGGGCAAAGATGTTGCCGACGGCATCGACACTGACGCTGCAACCGGCCGCCTCGCACCACTCGACGAACAGGTCGCGGGCCTGGCGGTCGAGGTCGGTCAGCGCCAGGCGGCAGACACCACCCTTGGGTGTGGCACCGAGGCGGGCGAGGTCCATCAGCGATTGCCACAGGCGGTCACTGTTAACGTGGCGTTCAGTCGATAGCAGGGCTTGTTGGGCTGCGGTCATGGGTCAGGCCTCCTCAGGCGTTTTTGTTGTCTGCATTGATCACAGGCTGCACTGGCCCACGCACCGCCAAGCCGCCCAGGGCGTAGTACAACGCCCCGCCAAGCAGCGACCCGGTGAACCAGCCATAGTCGTAGAACCAGCTGAAACTGCTGTTACCAATGGCCATCACGGTCAGTGCCACAGGTAGCGCAAAGGCAGCAAACCCTGCCCAGTTCCAGGCCGGGTAAACGTCATCACGGTACAGGCCGGCCAGATCCAGCTTCTGCCGACGGATCAGGAAGTAGTCCACCACCATGATCCCGGCAATCGGCCCAAGCAGGCTGGAGTACCCCAGCAGCCAGTTGGAATAGACACTCTCCAGGCTGATGTCGGAAACGATCCAGCCGAGTTTTTTCAGCAGCTCGTGGCTCATCAGCGCCAGGCCGATGAAGCCTGTCAGCCACACGGCACGTGTACGCCCGATCAGGCGCGGGGCAATGTTCTGAAAGTCGTTGGTCGGCGAGACGATGTTGGCCGCGGTGTTGGTCGACAGCGTAGCGATGACGATCAGCGCCATGGCCAGTGCCACCCAGCCCGGGCTCTGGATCTTGCCGATCAGGCTCACCGGGTCGGACACCGTTTCACCCACCAGCGACGCCGAGGCGGCGGTCATCACCACGCCCAGGGAGGCGAACAGGAACATGGTCAGTGGCAGGCCGAAGATCTGCCCGAGGATCTGGTCCTTCTGGCTCTTGGCGTAGCGGCTGAAATCCGGAATGTTCAGCGATAAAGTGGCCCAGAAACCGACCATCGCGGTAAGCCCGGCGCAGAAATAGCTCACTACGCTCGCCCCTTCCGGGCGCTTGGGCGGCTGGGCCAGCAGCTCGGTCATCGACATGTGCGGCAACGCCCAGAACAGCAGGCCGAAGCCGACCGCCACCAACAGCGGCGCCGACAGGGTTTCGAGCCATTTGATCGATTCGGCGCCGCGCAACACCACCCACAGGTTGAGGGCCCAGAACACCATGAAGCCGATCACTTCACCGGTGCCACCGAGCGCTTTCCAGTCATCGAAGATCGAGCCCAGGAACAGGTGAATGGCCAAGCCGCCGAACATCGTCTGGATGCCGAACCAGCCACAGGCAACCACCGCGCGTATCAGGCACGGTACGTTGGAGCCGAAGATACCGAACGATGAACGCAGCAACACAGGGAAGGGAATGCCGTACTTGGTGCCGGGGAAGGCGTTGAGGGTGAGCGGGATCAGCACGATGAGGTTGGCCAGCAGGATCGCCAGCAACGCCTCGCCCACGCTCAGGCCAAAGTAGGCCGTGAGCACGCCGCCCAGGGTGTAGGTGGGCACGCAGATGGACATGCCCACCCACAGTGCGGTGATGTGCCATTTGTTCCAGGTGCGCTGGTGCACTTTTGTGGGCGCGATGTCGTGGTTGTAGCGCGGGCTGTCGAGTACGTCACTGCCTGCGGACAGCTCGAACAGGCCATCCTGCTCGATCACTTGCGATCTGCTCTGTTGCATGGGGCCTTCTCCAGATTTTTCTAATTGTCTGCTCATCGGGCTAACGCGATGGCCGGAGTACATACACCACCAGTACTGCTCCTGCGGTCCGGCCTGGCGGTTGTGGCCGTACTCAAAATACGTGCCGGGCTGGCCTTCGGCTGACCGGCCGGCCGCCGCCGACCGCAGGTAATCAACTGATCTGCAAGGCATTGATCCGTTTGAGGCGATGGCACAGTCATTCCATCGCCTGCCGCTGTCAGCGCCATGGACCGGCCCTGGCCCCTGCATCAGGTTTCAAACTGGTGCAGCCTGGTTTTTCAGTGGCGCGCCTTGCGCCTCCCGGCCAGGTTTCAAGCAGCTGATTTTGCATGGAAAATCTTGACCAATTTGGCTTCTTGTCAAGTGCGTCAAAATGGTGAAAGGCCTCACCATTTTGGTGATTGTTGAAATTAATCGTTAAAAAACAATTAGTTATAGAAGCTATAAGCTCATAAATTATTTTCTTGAACAATCCACAATGAGCATCTAAATTCCATTCTTGTCAGGCCTGACAGGATTGAAATTCATCCTCCAGCCACTGGCGCATAACAATTGAAGAACCGGCACAGACCGGTCAGCCTGCGAGGAAGACGGCATGTCCCTGTTGATCCGTGGCGCCACCGTGGTTACCCACGAAGAGAGCTACCCCGCTGATGTCCTGTGTGTCGATGGCCAGATCCGCGCCATTGGCAAAGACCTGCAAGCCCCTACCGACTGCGAGATCCTCGACGGTAGCGGCCAGTACCTGATGCCCGGCGGCATCGACCCGCACACCCACATGCAGTTGCCCTTCATGGGTACAGTGGCCAGCGAGGACTTCTTCAGCGGCACAGCCGCAGGGCTGGCCGGCGGCACCACTTCGATCATCGACTTCGTCATCCCCAACCCGCAGCAATCGCTGCTGGAGGCCTTTCACACCTGGCGCGGCTGGGCGCAAAAGAGCGCGTCCGATTACGGCTTTCACGTTGCCATCACCTGGTGGAGCGAGCAGGTCGCCGAAGAAATGGGCGAGCTGGTCACCCAACATGGCGTGAACAGCTTCAAGCACTTCATGGCCTACAAGAATGCGATCATGGCGGCCGACGACACCCTGGTCGCCAGCTTCGAGCGTTGCCTGCAACTGGGCGCGGTCCCCACCGTGCACGCCGAGAACGGCGAGCTGGTCTACCACCTGCAGCAAAAACTGCTCGCCCAAGGCCTGACCGGCCCCGAGGCGCACCCGTTGTCGCGCCCTTCGCAAGTCGAAGGCGAGGCTGCCAGCCGCGCCATCCGCATCGCCGAAACCATTGGTACGCCGTTGTACGTGGTACACATCTCCAGCCGTGAAGCGCTGGACGAAATCACCTATGCCCGGGCCAAGGGCCAGCCGGTCTACGGTGAAGTGCTGCCCGGGCACCTGCTGATCGACGACAGCGTCTACCGCGACCCGGACTGGGCCACCGCCGCAGGCTATGTCATGAGCCCACCCTTCCGCCCGCGCGAGCATCAAGAAGCCCTGTGGCGCGGCCTGCAATCGGGCAACCTGCACACCACGGCCACCGACCACTGCTGCTTCTGCGCCGAGCAGAAAGCCATGGGCCGCAACGACTTCAGCCGCATCCCCAACGGCACCGCCGGCATCGAAGACCGCATGGCGGTGTTGTGGGACGCTGGCGTCAACAGCGGGCGGCTGTCGATGCATGAATTCGTCGCGCTGACCTCCACCAACACCGCGAAGATCTTCAACCTGTTCCCGCGCAAGGGCGCCATCCGCGTCGGCGCCGATGCCGACCTGGTGCTGTGGGACCCACAGGGCACGCGCACCATCAGCGCGCAAACCCACCACCAGCGTGTTGACTTCAACATCTTCGAAGGCCGCACCGTGCGCGGTATTCCCAGCCACACCATCAGCCAGGGCCGCGTGGTCTGGGCCGATGGCGACCTGCGTGCCGAGCCTGGCGCGGGGCGTTACGTGGAGCGCCCGGCGTATCCCTCGGTGTACGAGGTCCTGGGCCGCCGCGCCGAGCAGCAGCGCCCGATACCCGTCCAGCGCTGAAGCTGTTGGGGCTGCTGCGCAGCCCATCGCCGGCAAGCCAGCTCCTACAGGGGCGGCATCACTCCCAGGGCCATCACTGTACCTGTGGGAGCCGGCTTGCCGGCGATTGGGGCGCATGGCGCCCCCCCCCCGCCCAAGCCCTAAAAAAAAGAGAGGCTACAACCGTGATCGATGCCCTGAACCACTTGCCGCGCCCCCGGGCCGGCGCCGACCAGCTGGCCGAGCAATTCAGTGACCTCGCGCCACCCCTCACCGCCCGCCAGGCCGCAGTGGAAAGCGCCCGCTGCCTGTATTGCTACGACGCGCCCTGCGTGAACGCATGCCCGAGCGAAATTGACATCCCCTCGTTCATTCACCGTATCAGCGACGAGAACTTGCAAGGTGCCGCCGAGCGCATCCTTTCGGCCAACATCCTGGGCGGCAGCTGCGCCCGCGTGTGCCCCACCGAGATCCTTTGCCAGCAGGCCTGCGTGCGCAACAACGCCCAGGAATGCGCACCGGTACTGATTGGCCAGCTACAGCGCTATGCCCTGGACAATGCCGGTTTCACCGAGCACCCGTTCAAACGCTCGCCAGCCACCGGCAAACGCATCGCCGTGGTCGGCGCAGGCCCCGCCGGGTTGTCCTGCGCACATCGCCTGGCCATGCATGGCCATGAGGTGGTGGTGTTCGAGGCCTGCGACAAGGCCGGCGGCCTGAACGAGTACGGCATCGCCCGCTACAAGCTGGTGGACGACTATGCCCAGCGCGAAGTGGAATTCCTGCTCGGTATCGGCGGTATCGAAATGCGCCACGGCCACCGCCTGGGCGACAACCTGAGCCTGGCAGAGCTGCGTGATCAGTACGACGCGGTATTCCTCGGCCTTGGCCTGAACGCCATACGCCAGCTCGGCCTGCCTGGCGAAGAGGCGCCCGGCATGCTCGCCGCCACCGACTACATCCGTGAGCTACGCCAGGCGGATGATCTTTCGCAACTGCCGTTGGCAGAGCGTTGCCTGGTGATCGGCGCAGGCAACACCGCCATCGACATGGCCGTACAGATGAGCCGCCTGGGTGCCCGCGATGTCAACCTGGTATACCGCCGCGGCTACGCCGACATGGGCGCCACCGGCCACGAGCAGGACATCGCCAAGGCCAACCAGGTGCGTCTGCACACCTGGGCGCGCCCCGACGCCGTGCTGCTGGACGACGACAACCGCGTGCGGGGCATGCGCTTCGCCCGCACCGAACTGGCCGATGGCCGCCTGCGCGACACCGGTGAGACCTTCGAGCTGGCCGCCGATGCCATCTTCAAAGCCATCGGCCAACGCTTCGACGAACAAAGCCTTAACGACCCGCTGGCTGCGCAACTGGCCCGCGACGGCGAGCGCATTCGCGTCGACGAGGGCATGCGCACCAGCCTGCCGGGCGTCTACGCCGGTGGCGACTGTACCGCCCTGGGCCAGGACCTCACCGTCCAGGCCGTGCAACATGGCAAGCTGGCCGCCGAAGCTATCCATGCCCAACTCATGCTCAATGTGGAGGCTGCATAAATGGCCGACTTGTCTATCGTGTTCGCCGGCATCAAGGCGCCCAACCCCTTCTGGCTGGCCTCCGCACCGCCAACCGACAAAGCCTACAACGTGGTCCGCGCCTTCGAAGCCGGCTGGGGCGGCGTGGTCTGGAAGACCCTGGGCGAGGACCCGGCAGCGGTCAACGTGTCGTCGCGCTACTCGGCGCATTACGGCGCCAACCGGCTGGTGCAGGGCATCAACAACATCGAGCTGATCACCGACCGCTCGCTGGAAATCAACCTGCGCGAAATCACCCAGGTGAAGAAGGACTGGCCAGACCGTGCGCTTATCGTCTCGCTGATGGTGCCGTGCATCGAAGAATCATGGAAATTCATCCTGCCGCTGGTGGAAGCCACCGGTGCCGACGGTATCGAACTGAACTTCGGCTGCCCGCATGGCATGCCCGAGCGCGGCATGGGCGCGGCGGTCGGCCAGGTGCCGGAGTATGTGGAAATGGTCACCCGCTGGTGCAAGACGCACTGCGCGTTGCCGGTGATCGTCAAGCTCACGCCCAACATCACCGACATCCGCCAGTCGGCGCGTGCGGCTCATCGCGGTGGCGCCGATGCCGTGTCGCTGATCAACACCATCAACTCCATCACCAGCGTCGACCTGGACCGCATGGTCGCCCACCCGATCGTCGGCGATCAGAGCACCCACGGTGGCTACTGCGGCTCGGCGGTCAAACCCATCGCCCTGAACATGGTCGCCGAGATTGCCCGCGACCCGCAAACGCGCGGGCTACCGATCTGTGGCATCGGGGGTATCGGCAACTGGCGTGATGCGGCCGAGTTCATTGCCTTGGGCAGTGGCGCGGTGCAGGTGTGCACTGCGGCGATGCTGCACGGTTTTCGTATTGTCGAGGACATGAAGGACGGTTTGGCGCGCTGGATGGACCAGCACGGGCACCAGAACCTCGAAGCATTCCGCGGCCAGGCCGTGGCGCACACCACCGACTGGAAGTACCTGGACATCAACTACAAATCGGTGGCGCACATCGACCAGGATGCCTGCATCGGTTGCGGGCGCTGCCATATCGCCTGTGAGGACACCTCGCACCAGGCCATTGCCAGTACGCTGAAGGCTGACGGAACCCACGCCTACAGCGTGATCGAAGACGAATGTGTGGGCTGCAACCTGTGCCAGATCACCTGCCCGGTGGAAGATTGCATCGAGATGGTGGCGCAGGATACCGGCAAGCCATACCTGAACTGGACGCAGGACCCGCGCAACCCCTACCGCGAGGCGAGCTGACGCCTGGGAATCGCTGGGGCCGCTTTGCGGCCCTTTCGCGACACAAGGCCGCTCCTGCACGAAACCGCGATGCACTTATCAAGGCTCCAGGCCGATACCGCGCAGGATCACACTCGTCACCGTCTGTACCGCACTCTCGAACGCCAGGTCCGACAGCGGTTCTCCGCCATTGAGCACCGCCACCTGGTAGCCGAAGTCGGCATAGTGCTGGGTCGAAGCCCAGATCATGTACAGCAGCGCCGAAGGCTCCACCGGCAGGATGCGCCCCTCCTCCACCCAGCGGCGAATCTTGTCTACCTTCAGCTTCGCCCAGGGCACCAGGCTGTCATCCAGGCTCACCCCAAGCAGCGGCGCGCCATGCAGCATCTCTTCGGCCCAGATCTTCGAGCCCAGCGGCCGTGAGCGCGAATGGCCCATCTTGGCGCGAATGTAGCTGGTCAGCACCACCCGGGGGTCGTCGAAGTTCTCGAAGCACAGTGCGTCCTGCTTCCACACATCCAGCAGGTCCTGCAGCACCGCGCGGAACAGCTCATCCTTGGTACTGAAGTAGTAATGCAGGTTGGAGCGCGGCAGCTCGGCCTGTTCGGCGATGTCACCCATGGACGTTGCGCCGTAGCCCTTCTCGGCGAACACCTTTTCTGCGGCCACGAGGATCTTCTCGACATTGCGACGGCGAATTTCGATCTTGTGGTTGGCCATCAGAATTGCGATGCCCTGGCTGCCAGCTCATGGCGACGAACGCTCATGCGTATTCCTTGTCGATTGCTCTTGGCACTAGTCTACTCCGGTCATTTCGCTGAATACGAGTAGCCATGCCCTTCAACCACACTGGGCCCGATCCCTTGCCGGGCACTGCGCCCGGTGCAGGTTCAGCGCCGTGTTGATGATGCCGATGTGGCTGAACGCCTGGGGGAAGTTGCCCAGCATGCGCTTGCCTGCCGGGTCGTACTGCTCGGCCAGCAAACCCACGTCATTGCACAGCCCGGTCAGCTTCTCGTACAGCGCCTGCGCCTCGCCCTGGCGCCCCAACAGCACATACACATCGGCCAACCAGAACGAACAGACCAGGAACGTCCCTTCACCCGGCGTCAGGCCGTCACTGCAGCGGTCACTGTCATAGCGCATCAGCAAACCGTTTTTCAGCAGGCGCTGCTCGATCTGTTCGAGCGTGCGCAGAAACCGCTCATCCTGGGCCGGCAGGAACCCGGTGAGGGCGATCTGCAGCAGGCTGGCGTCCATTTCGCTCGAGCCATAGGCCTGGACGAAATGCAGGCCTTTGGCATCGAGCCCCTGCTCAAACACCTCGCGGCGGATTTCATCTGCCACCTGCCGGTAATACTGCCCGCGCTCACTGCCCTCCTCGGTGGTCTCAGCCAACCCTGCCGCGCGGTCGAATGCGACCCAGGCCATGACCTTGGAATGCACGAAGTGCTGCCTGCCACCACGCACCTCCCAGATGCCTTCGTCCGGCTCACGCCAGATGCGCTCCAGGTAGGGCATGATCAGGCGGGAAATCGCCGCACTGCGTGGGTGCCTGGGCAACCCGCCCTTTATCGCCTGGGCCATGGCGTCGGCGACCTCGCCGTAGATGTCCAGCTGCCGCTGTTGAGCAGCAGCGTTGCCCACCCGCACCGGCTGCGAGTGCTCATACCCGGCCAGCCACGGCAGGGTGTATTCCTGCAGGTCTCGCTCCCCTGCCAGGCCGTACATGATCTGCATCTGCTCCGGGTTGCCGGCCACCGAACGCAGCAGCCACTCACGCCAGGCCTGCGCTTCGTCGAAGTAACCCAGGTTCATGAACGCCAGCAGGGTCATGGTGGCATCGCGCAGCCAGCAGAAGCGATAGTCCCAGTTGCGCTCGTGGCCGATGCTTTCGGGCAGCGAGGTGGTGACGGCCGCAACGATGCCACCGGTAGGGGCATACGTCATGGCCTTGAGGGTGAGCAATGAACGGCGCACGCTCGCGCTGTAGGGGCCGACATCCGGGCAGCGGGCGGCAAAGGCCTGCCATTGGCTGACCGTATGCGCCAGGGCATGATCGATATCGCAGTCGGGCTGTACCGGCAGGTGCGAAGGTTGATGGCGCAGGCTGAACACCTGGCGCTCACCGGCGCACACCCGAAAGCGCGCGACAGTGTGGTGGTCGCGGGCGTGCGAGGCCACCGTGCTGCACAGGATCAGCCGGTCGGGGCCGGCGACGGCGCTCAGGGTCAGCGGGTCGAGCTTTTCCACCCAGGGTACGCTGCGCCCGTAGTCGAAGCGCATCACCAGGTCCATTTCAAAGTTGGTTTCGCCGGCAATGCCATCGACGATGCGCACGACCGAATTGACGTCGTCCAGCGGCATGAAGTCCAGCACACGGGCGCGGCCGCTGGCAGTCACCCAGGTGGTTTCCAGCACCAGGGTATCTTGCTGGTAGCGCCGGCTGACATGCTCGATGGAGTCGCTGGGGGCCAGGCGCCAGCGACCGTTTTCTTCATTGCCCAGCAGCGCCGCGAACACGGCGGGGGCATCGAAGCGTGGCAGGCACAGCCAGTCGATGGAACCGTCACGGCTGACCAGGGCGGCGCTGCGGCAGTTGCCGAGCAGCGCATAGTCTTCGATGTGGGCAGGCATTGGATCTCCTTAATGCAACTGTCTGGCCCACACAGTGGGCCGTGCGATCATCCCAACCGGTGCCACTCGCGCTTGTCACGGGCCAGCAACTCATTGCCGGCCGCTGGCCCATCCTCGCCCGCCGGGTACTCATGCACCTCGCCGTCCTGCGCCCAGGCATCCAGAAACGGCTGCACCGCACGCCAGCCGTTCTCGATGTTGTCGGCACGCTGGAACAAGGTCTGGTCGCCGGTCAGGCAGTCGTAGATCAAGGTCTCGTACCCCGTGGCCGGGGTCATCTTGAAGAAGTCCTTGTAGGCGAACCCCAGCTCGACGTTTTCCATCACCAGTTCCGGGCCCGGGCGCTTGGCTTGCAGGTCGAACCACATGCCTTCGTTGGGCTGGATCTGGATCTTCAGGTAGTTGGGCTTGGGCCGCTCCAGCTCCGATTCGCGAAACTGCGCGTAGGGCGCAGGCTTGAAGCAGATGGCAATTTCGGTGTCGCGCACGCTCATGCGTTTGCCGGTACGCAGGTAGAACGGCACGCCGGCCCAGCGCCAGTTGTCGATCATCACCTTCAGGGCCACGTAGGTTTCGGTCTGGCTGTCGGCCGCCACCCTGTCCTCCTGGCGATACCCGGCCAGGCGCTTGCGGCCCTGCTTGCCCGCGGTGTACTGGCCGCGCACGGAGTTCTTCAGGGCCATCTTCGTCGACCAGGGACGAATAGCGCCGATCACCTTGGCTTTTTCGCCGCGCACGGCATCTGCGCCAAAGGCTGCAGGCGGCTCCATGGCAACCATCGCCAGCAACTGGAACAGGTGGTTGGGCACCATGTCGCGCAGGGCACCGGTGTGGTCATAGAACCCACCGCGAGTCTCGACGCCCACCGTTTCGGCGGCCGTGATCTGCACATGGTCGATGTAGTGGTTGTTCCAGAACGACTCGAACAAGCCATTGGAAAAACGGCTGACCAGGATGTTCTGCACCGTCTCCTTGCCCAGATAATGGTCGATGCGGTAGATCTGCCGCTCGCTCATCACTTTGAGCAGGCAGGCATTGAGCGCCTCGGCACTGGCCAGGTCGGTGCCGAAGGGTTTTTCCACCACGACCCGGCGGTAGCCACCACCAGACTCGTCGAGCAAGCCGGCATCCCCCAGGCGTTGGGCAACCTCGGGGAAAAAGCGTGGCGAGGTGGCCAAGTAGAAAATGGCGTTGCCATGGCTGGTCTTGTCGATGCGCTTGGCCAGCGCGGTATAGGTGGCCGGGTCCAGGAAGTCGCCGGTCTGGTAGTCCAGGCGCTTGGCCAGGCGCGCCCAAAGTTTTTCGTCCAGGCACTTGGCTGCGCCCTCGCCGCCCTTGTCGCGTTCACGCATGAACGCGTGCAGGCGTTCGGCGAATTCATCGGCAGTGGCGGCATTATGGTCCACACCAACGATGCGCAGGTTGCGGTCGAGCAGGCCGTCCCGGCCCAGATTGTACAGCGCCGGCATCAGCAGGCGCTTGACCAGGTCACCGTTGGCACCGAACAGGAACAAGGTACAAGGGCCGGCTGCAGGAGTGGTCTGTCGGGTCATTGGCCTTTCTTCTCGACGTGGCCACCGAAGCCCAGGCGCATGGCCGAGAGGACCTTGTCGCCGTAGGTGCCCTGCTGCTGGCGTGAGCGGAACCGGGCGAACAACGCACTGGACAGGACAGGTACCGGCACGGCCTGCTCGACTGCTGCGTCGATCGTCCAGCGGCCTTCGCCACTGTCCGATACCGAGCCGCTGAACTGCGCCAGGTGCGGGTCGGCCACCAGGGCATCGGCGGTGAGGTCGAGCAGCCAGGAGGTGACCACGCTGCCACGGCGCCATACCTCGGCGATTTCGGCGACGTTCAGGTCGAAGCGCTGTTCTTGCGGTAGCTCATCGCCGCCTTTGCTGCGCAGCAGGTCAAAGCCTTCCGCGTAGGCCTGCATCAACCCGTATTCGATGCCGTTGTGCACCATCTTCACGTAGTGCCCGGCGCCGGGCGGGCCTGCATGGATGTAGCCATGTTCGGCGCGGTCGTGCTCACCTTCGCGCCCCTGGGTGCGCGGAATGTCGCCAACGCCCGGCGCCAGCGCCTTGAACAAAGGCTCCAGGCGCTCGAACACGTCTTTCTCACCGCCGATCATCATGCAGTAGCCACGGTCCAGGCCCCACACCCCGCCAGAGGTACCGACGTCCAGGTAATGCAGCCCGCGCTTGGCCAGCTCGGCGGCGCGGCGCATGTCGTCCTTGTAGAAGGTGTTGCCACCGTCGATGATCGCATCGCCCGGTTCCAGCAGTTCGGCCAGCTGCGCGATGGTCTGCTCGGTAGGTTCGCCCGCCGGCAGCATTACCCATACCGCCCGCGGCGCCTTGAGCTTCTGCACCAGCGCGCCAAGGTCGTGAGCCCCTTGGGCGCCCTCGCCTTCCAGCCCGACGACTGCATCACGGTTACGGTCGTGCACGACCGTGCGGTGCCCGGCGCGCATCAGCCGCCTTGCAATATTGCCGCCCATGCGGCCCAGCCCGACGATTCCCAGTTGCATGAGCCGATGCTCCCCTTGAAAAATGAATGACAACACAGTCCAGCGTTTCAGATTAGTCCAGCACACCGCCCGAGGGTTCAGCGACGAACGGCGAGACAACGTTAAACAAAAAAGTTCCAATGAGCAGTGAAAGAATTCAGAATGCCCGCCGCGTGAAGCGACTACGCTTTGATTGTCACCAGCCAAAACCGCGAGGTGTTTACATGGGTACCTTGATGCCTGCCACTCCAACCCAGACCCTCTATGTCTCCGTGCGCCGTGATGAGCTGCGTAAATTGAAGGACGAACGCGACCAACTGCGCCAGCAAGTCGCTCAGTTGCACATGCAGCTGGAGCGGGCGCGCTCCGGCGATGAACCTGTAAGCCTCTGATTCATTCTCCCCCCTGGTGGGAGCGTTAACGCTCCCACACTGCTGGCCCCCACAGAAAAAAGTTTGAATTGGGAACGATTCGCGTTTATCGTGCGCGCTTTCTCCATTCACCTGGCCCGGGGCGTTGCATGGCAGTGCATGAAACGGATGCGATCATTCCGCTTGAGGTCCTGTACGACACCCAGCGCGGCTGGCTGCACAGCTGGCTGAAGCGCTCGCTGGGCTGCTCGCAACAGGCCGCAGACCTGGCCCAGGACACGTTCGTACGCCTGTTGGTGCGCAACCAGCCGATCAGTACCCAGGCGCCCCGCGCTCTGCTGGTACGCATCGCCCGCGGCCTTGTGGTCGACCATTGGCGGCGCGACGCACTGCAGCGCGCCTACCTGCAAACCTTGGCGCAGTTGCCCGAGGCCAGCTACCCCTCCCCGCACGTGCGCCACGAGGCCATGCAGTGCCTTGAGCGCATCGCGCAATTGCTCGATGGCCTCAAACCCACGGTGCGCGACGCCTTCCTGCTGTACCAGCTGGGCGGCCTGACCCATGCGCAAATAGCCGAACGGCTGGGGGTTTCCAGCCGCACGGTAGAGCGCCACGTAGCCAACGCGTTGCTGCACTGCTACCGGCTGTGCTTCGAGTGACCGCCGCGCCAGAGCGGCTGCCTGAAGCCATCGTGCGTACGGCCATCGAGTGGCAGATGCGCTTGCGGGCCAGCCCGGGCAATGTCGAGGTGTTCAGCCAGTTCAATGCCTGGCGGCTGCGTGATACACGGCATGACCTGGCCTGGCAGCGCATGCAGCAGGTCAGCGGGCACTTCCACAACGGGCACCTGCCCGATGCCACTTGCACGGCTGCCGTGCTGCGCCAGGCCGACGTCGACCTGAGCCGCCGCCGCACCCTCAAGCTGCTGGGCCTGGGCCTGACAGCGGGCGGCGCCACGCTGCTGATCGGCACTGCGCCCCCCGCGTGGCGCAGTGACTTCACCACCGGTGTCGGTGAACAGCGGCAGTTGCGCCTGAACGGCGACCTCGAGTTGCAATTGAACACTGACAGCGCCGTTGACCTGCATGGTAGGGAAATCCGCCTGCGCAGTGGCGAAATGCTGGTCGATGGCGCCGACTGGCGCGTGCGCTGCCAGCAGGGCGTTTGCCAAGGCCACCAGGCGCGCGCCGTGCTGCGCGAGCGCGATGGTTACAGCGAGTTGCACGTCGAACGCGGTGAAGTGCTGGTGACTGCCGCTGCGGGCTCGCAGCGGGTGCAGGCTGGCAGCGGCCTTGCGCTCTACCCCACGCGACTGGCGCCTCTGGGCGGCGGCGCCCTGGATCCGTTCGCCTGGAGCCGCGGCCTGCTGATCGTCAACGACATACCCCTGGCCGACTTCCTCGCCGAGGCCGCTCGCTACCGCCGTGGCTGGCTGCGCTGCGACCCGGCAGTGGCCGACCTGCGCCTGTCGGGCGTGTTCCACCTCGACCAGCCGGGGGCACTGCTGGACAACATCGCCCACCTGCTGCCTGTGCGTATCGACCAACGCACACGCTGGTGGGTGCGTATTTCATCCCAGGCATGAAAAAACTGTCGGACTTCACGCGCTCATCCGGTTAGGGATGATCACCCCCTCGAATGGATCGCTTCATGCTGCCTGCCCGACCGCCCCGCCGCTCCCGAACCTTGTCCCGTGCCGTGTACCTTGCGTTGGCCCTGCACGCCGGCGGTGCGCTGGCCGCCACAGCGACCGCGCCGAGCATCCCGGCAGGCCCCTTGGGGCAGGCGCTGAGCACCTTCGCTGAACGTGCCGGGATCACCCTGTCCTTCTCGCCGGAGGCCGTGCGCGGCCTGAACAGCCCAGGGCTGGCCGGTGGCGGCCCGCTGGAAGACGGGCTGAACCAACTGCTCAGTGGCAGTGGCCTGCAACTGCACAAGTCCAGCGCCGGCTATGTCGTGCTGCCAGGCCAGGGCGACGCCAGCCTGCAACTGGAGCCGATCAGCATCGACGCAACCGCCTCGCAAAGCGCCTTCGCGCCCGTCGAGGGCTACTTCGCCAGCAACGCCAGCAGCGCCACCAAGACCGACCGGCCCATCCTGGAAACCGCGCAGAGCATCAGCGTGGTCACCGCCGAGCAGATCGCCGACCGCAAGGTCGACCGCGTCGAGGATGCCGTGGCCTACTCTGCCGGTGTACGGGTAGGCGCATCAGGCCTGGACCCACGTTTCGACATGATCAGCATCCGTGGCTTCGAAACCACCATGGGCGCGGATTTTCTCGATGGCCTGCGCCAACCCGGCAGCGGCTGGTTGTCGCTGTACCAGACCGAAGCCTACAACCTGGAGCGCATCGAAGTGCTCAAAGGCCCGTCGTCGGTGATGTACGGGCAGATCAGCCCCGGCGGCATGGTCAACCGGGTCAGCAAACGCCCTGGCCTGCAGGCAAAAAATGAAGTGCAGATCCAGTCGGGCAACTACAACCACCAACAAGGGCAATTCGACCTGGGTGGCAAGCTGAACGAGTCCGGCGACCTGCTATACCGCGTTGTGGGTGTGTACCGCGATGCCGAAAACTATATCGAGCAGTTGAACAACGACGTGCGCCTGATCGCACCCTCGCTGACCTGGCAGATCGACCCAGACACCAGCCTGACACTGCTGGCGCAATACCAGGAACGCGAGACAGCCGCCTCACCGATGCTCTACCAGCAGGGCGATCACCTGACCGATTTCTGGCAGGGTGACGAGTACTTCGACAAGCTGCAACAGCGCCAATGGACCTTCGGCTACGAATTCGAGCACACCTTCAACGACACCTTCAGCTTCCAGCAGAACCTGCGTTACGGCCAGGTCGATACCACCAACCAGTACCTGCAACCCTATCAGGAGCGCGAGGGGCACATCCTCGATCGCGATGCCATCGGTGTGTACGAAGACATGTCGAGTGTCTCGGCCGACACGCGCCTGGTCAGCCGCTTTGCAACAGGTACCCTGCACCACACCTTGCTGACCGGCGTGGACTACGGCTGGATCGACACCTCATTGTCGTATGCCAGCGGCCCGGCGCCGTCGATCGACCGCTTCGCGCCCGACTACCACCAACCGGTGGCCAAACCGGGTACGCCGCTGGCGGACGAAGATGGCCTGGAGCAACGCACCGGCCTGTACCTGCAGGACCAGATCGACCTCGACCGCTGGCGGCTTTCGGCCGGCTTGCGCCGCGACTTCGTGCACGTGCGGCGCAGCGACAACCTCAGCGGCATCAACCGCAAGACCAGTGACTCAGCCACCACTGGCTCGGTCGGCGCGCTCTACCTGTTCGACAACGGCCTGGCACCCTACGCCAGCTACGCCACCTCGTTCCAGCCACAGAGTGGCAGCGGTGCCTACAAACCCACCGAAGGCGAACAATACGAAGTGGGCTTGAAGTACCAGCCACCAGGCAGCGCAACGATGCTCACCGCCTCGCTGTACCACCTGACCCAGAAGAACGTGCTGACCCGCGACCTGGCCAACCCGATCAACAGTATCGCCACTGGCGAGCAGGTCTCCAAGGGCTTGGAACTGGAAGCCGTTTCCGACCTCAGCGACCGGCTGAAGATGACCGCCAGCTACAGCTTCAACGACCCCGAAGTGACTGAAAGCAACGATGGCAATGAAGGCAAGCAGCCACTGGACGTTCCCCGCCATCTTGCTTCTGTCTGGCTCGACTACCGCCTGCCGATGGGCGTAGGCGTCTCTGGCGGTGCCCGCTACACCGGCAGCAACTACGGCGATGCACAGAACACCGTGAAGAACGAAGGCTACACACTGGTCGATGCCGGCGTGCACTACGACTTCGGCGGCGGCCTGGACGGCGTTCGCCTGGCGCTCAATGCGCGCAACCTGTTCGACAAACGCTATATCAACTGCCAGCAGGGCTACTGCTACCGGGGTGAAGCGCGCAGCGTGGTCACCAGCCTGAGTTATCGCTGGTAAAGGGGGGGATGAACATGCGCACATTGATGATCTGGCTGGGCACTGCGCTGCTTGCCAGCCTGGCCCACGCCGCGCCGGTGACGCTGGACGGCACCGAGCAATGGTCGATGAAAAGTGCCGAGGGCCGCGAATACCGGATCATGATCAGCCTGCCGGAGGGCGATGTGCCCTGGACCGGCGGCTACCCGGTGATCTACCTGCTTGACGGCAACGCCTACTTCCCGGCGTTTCATGCCGCCAAGCGCGCTCAAGACCGGCTGCGCGGCGCGATACTGGTCGCCATCGGCTACCCCAGCGACACCCCACTGGACTTCGAACGCCGCGCCTTCGACCTGTCGCCACCGCAACCTGCCGAGCGCAACAAACCACCCCAAGGTGGCCAGGACCTGTTCCTGGACTTCATCGAAAAACGCCTGATGCCAAAGGTCAATGCCCGCTTCAAGGTCGATCAGGACCAGCGCAGCCTGGTCGGGCATTCGTTCGGTGGCATGTTCGGCGTGTATGCGCTGTTTACCCGACCGCAACTGTTCCAGCACGTGATCGCCATCAGCCCGAGCCTGTGGTGGCGTGACCGCTACCTGATGGCCCATGAGCGGACATTCATGCAGCGTGCCCACGCCGGGCAACTGGACCTGACCCATAGCAGCCTTACGCTGTTGATCGGTGACCGCGAGATGCCCCAGGAGATTCAGGATGCCCGGGCCCTGCAATTGCGCCTGGAGGCACTGTCGCAGTACGGGCTGCGCAGTGATTTCCAGCTCGAGGCTGGAGAAGATCACATGTCGGTGCCGTTCAGGGTGCCGACACGGGTCCTGGATGAATTGATCAGTACCCGCAGGTTCTAGCTGCAGGTGTCGGCCTTTTCGCAGATCGACCTGCGAGAAGGCCAAAATGGGTAAGCCCCATCGTGCACCCTAACGGTGCATACACCCTTTTTCGCCACAAAATGGCCCCCCGAAATTTGCCTGCGCCCTCTCTTGGAACACCCCTTCTCAAAGCGATGACACACGCCAACGTTTGCGTCTATCTCGCGTCATAACGAAAGTGACCAGTGGGTCACCCTTTTTACTTCCGGTCTCCTACACTCAGCTTTCGGCCCGCGATTTGCTCAGGGAAGAGGCGACATGAAAAAAGTCGAACTTTTGCAAAAGGCGACGGGTCAGGAACTTTAAGTAGGCCAAAGCAATGGGATACCCCTCGCTGCAGCCCGCTCACTCCTTCCAGACCAAACGCTTTCGGCGGGAATGCCGATCGCGCCGTGCCTGCGCGCACGACCTTGGGGCAAGGACCGCACTACGAAGACACGAAACAGAGATAACCAGCACGAAATAAAGCAAACGGGTGCCAGCACTCGGCCACACCATAGGGACGGAGAGAAGTATGATCAGTGCCGCTGTCGAACCTCACGTAGATTCATTCAAACCGGAAAACCGCGAACCGCTCACCCCGGATTTCGCCACGACAGTCAAGGCACCCGGCGCCCAGCGCCAGCACAACCCCAACAAACGCAAGATCCTGTTCGTCACCTCCGAAATTGCCGACCTGATCAAGACCGGCGGCCTGGGCGACGTTTCGGCAGCACTGCCGCGAGCATTGGCGCACCTGCACGATGTTCGTGTGCTGATCCCCGGCTATAGCCAGGTGATGGAAAGCGACAACCCCATTCATATCGTCGGTGAACTCGGCGGCCATGCGGCCCTGCCGCCGTGCAAGATCGGCCGCATGGACATGGCTGACGGCCTGGTCATCTATGTGCTGATCTGCCCTGAACTGTACCAGCGCGACGGCACGCCCTATGGTGCCAACAACGGTCGCGACTGGCCCGACAACCACATCCGCTTCGCCCGCCTTGGCCTTGCCGCGGCCGAGATTGCCGCCGGTGAAGGCAAGATCCACTGGAAGCCCGAAGTGGTGCACGCCCATGACTGGCCCGCAGGCCTGGCCCCGGCCTACATGCACTGGCGCGGCCTGAGCACCCCGACCCTGTTCACCATTCACAACCTGGCCTACCAAGGTGTGTACAGCCGCGCCTGCAGCCCGGAACTGGCGATCCCTGACCATGCCATGCAGCAGGAAGGCATGGAGTTCTACGGCAAGCTGTCCTTCCTCAAGGCCGGCCTGGCCTACTCCAGCCACATCACCACCGTCAGTGCCACCTACGCCCGCGAAATCACCACGCCGGAATTCGGCTGCGGCCTGGATGGCTTCCTCGCCAGCAAGGCCCAGCAAGGCCTGCTCGGCGGCATCCCCAATGGCATCGACGAAAGCTGGGATTCGGCCACCGACCAGCATCTGCAGCACAACTTCAGTATCAACGACTGGGATGGCAAGGCGCGCAACGCCGAAGAAGTCCGCCGCCTGTTCGAACTCGAGCCAAGCGAAGGGCCACTGTTCGCCGTGGTCTCGCGACTGGTGTTCCAGAAAGGCCTGGACCTGACCTTGGGCGTGGCCGACTACATCGTCGAACAGGGCGGGCAGATCGCGATCATCGGCCGTGGCGAGCCTGAAGAAGAGCAGGCCATGCGCGAACTGGCCCTGCGCCATCCCGGCCGCATCGGCGTGCGTATCGGCTTCAACGAAACCGATGCGCGGCGGATGTTCGCCGGCAGCGACTTTCTGCTGATGCCATCACGCTACGAGCCCTGCGGCCTGAGCCAGATGTATGCGCAGCGTTTTGGCTCACTGCCCGTAGCGCGCAACACCGGAGGCCTGGCCGACACGATCGAGAATGGCGTTACCGGTTTCCTGTTCGATGAGTCGACCGTGGAGAGTTACCGCGAAGCGCTGAGCCGTGCCTTCTATGTCTACGGCAAGAAAAGCCTGCTCAACGCCATGCGCTGCCTGTCGATGACCCAGCCGTTCAACTGGTGCCAGGCGGTCGAACCCTACGCCCGCCTCTACGAGGACCTGGTCAAACAGGCACAGTTGAGCCACTACTGAGCGGGGAGTCGAAGATGCACAGGCATGGCGCACACCTACTGGACGCCACGTCGGCGCGCTTCGCCCTATGGGCGCCGGATGCGCGCAGCGTGAGCTTGGAACTGGAGCAGCAGCCGCCGATCGAGCTGCTGCCCGACGCAGATGGCTGGTATACCGGCGTTGCCCTGTGCCAGGCCGGTGACCGTTACCACTATCGCATCGACGGCGAGCTGCGGGTGGCCGACCCGGCCTCGCGTTACCAGCCCGAAGGCGTGCAGGGCCCGAGCCAGGTGGTCGATACCCAGGCTTACGCCTGGCAACACCCCTGGCGAGGCCGCCCTTGGCACGAAGCGGTGATTCAGGAACTGCACGTCGGCGTGCTCGAGGGCTACCCTGGTGTCGCCCGGCATCTGCCGCGCCTGGCAGAGCTTGGCATCAGCGCCATCGAGCTGATGCCGCTGGGGCAGTTCCCTGGCGATCGTAACTGGGGCTACGACGGCGTGCTGCCATTCGCGCCGCAGCACAGCTATGGCAGCCCAGAGCAATTGTGCGCGCTGGTCGACAACGCCCACGGCCAGGGCCTGATGGTAGTGGTGGACGTGGTCTACAACCACTTTGGGCCGCACGGCAACTACCTGCACCAGTACGCCAGCCCGTTCTTCCGTGAGGACCGGCAGACGCCCTGGGGCGCAGCCATTGACTTCCGTCGGCCAGAGGTGCGTGAGTTCTTCATCCAGAACGCTCTGATGTGGCTGTGCGACTACCGCTGCGACGGCCTGCGCCTGGATGCAGTGCATGCCATCGACCAGCCCGACTTCCTGGTCGAGCTGGCGCAACGGGTACGCGCTGCGGTGGAACCTGGCCGCCAGGTGTGGCTGATGCTGGAGAATGAGCACAATCAGGCGTTCCTGCTGGAACAGGGCTTCGACGCCCAGTGGAACGACGATGGCCACAATGCGCTGCACGTGCTGCTCACGGGTGAAACCGAAGGGTACTACGCCGACTACCAGGACCTGCCGATCAACAAGCTGGCCCGCTGCCTGTCCGAAGGGTTCGTGTTCCAGGGCCAGGCCAACCGCCATGGTCACCCGCGCGGCGAACCAAGTGGCCACCTTGAGCCCAGCTCGTTCGTACTGTTTCTGCAAAACCACGACCAGATCGGCAACCGCGCCCTGGGCGAACGCCTGACACGCCTGTGCCCGGTCCCTGCCCTGCGCGCCGCTACCGGCCTGTTGCTGCTGTCGCCGATGATCCCGCTGTTGTTCATGGGTGACGAGGATGGCAGTTGCCGGCCGTTTCTGTTCTTCACCGACTTCCATGACGAGCTGGCCGATGCCGTGCGCGAAGGTCGGCGTGGCGAATTCGCCCACTTCACCGCGTTTGCCGATCCCGAGCAGCGCGAGCGCATCCCCGACCCCAATGCCGAACAGACATTCCAGGCCTCACGGCCACAGCGTCAGGAAGTGATCGCCGGCTGGCACGGCCTTTATCAGCAACTGCTCGAGCTGCGCCGGCGCCATGTCATACCGTACCTGCCTGGCAGCCGTGCGCTGGGCACCGACGTGCTGGGCGACAAGGCACTGACCGCACGCTGGCGCCTGGGCAATGGCAACACCTTGCGCATCGACCTGAACCTGGCCGCCACGCCACAGCCGGTCGAACTGCCCGCAGCCGAACACCGCCTGTTCGACAGTAGCGATACCACGCACCCCGACACCGCACTGTCTGCGTACAGCTGCGTGGTCAGCCTGCTTGCACCTGGCCAGGAGCGCCCATGAGTGAAACTGCATTACACCGCCTGGCCGCCCGCGTAGGGCTGGCCCGCGACTGGATCGACGCCAACAACAGGCCACAACAGGTCAGCGACGACGTGCTGCGCAAGGTCCTTGAAGCGCTTGGCCACCCGGCCAGTGACGACCGCGCCCTCCAGGACAGCCTGCGCGCCGTGGACGCCGCCGAAGACAGCGAACACTTACCGCCGCTGTTGACTGCCGACCTGGGCCGGCCACTGGCACTGGCGCGCTACTTCAGCGCAGGCAGCGCCGCCCGCTGCACCCTGGAAGACCACAGCCAGCTCGACCTGACCCTCGACAACCAGGCACAACTGCCTGGCGCATTGCCCTTGGGCTATCACCGCGTCGATATCGATGGCCGTACTTTCACAGTGGCCGTGGCGCCGCTGCGTTGCCACAGCCTGGAGGACGCTGTCGAACAGCCGCCACCGCGCTGCTGGGGCATTGCGGTGCAGCTTTACAGCCTGCGCCGCCCAGGTGATGGCGGCTACGGCGACTGCCTGGCTCTGGAGCAACTGGCGCGCAGCGCCGCAGAGCGTGGTGCCGACGCCCTCGCCATCAGCCCGATCCACGCCCTGTCGGCGTTCGACCAGCAACACTACAGCCCCTACTCACCCTCCAGCCGCCTGCTGCTCAACCCCTTGTATGCCAGCCCCACTGCCGTGCTCGGTGAACGTGCCGTGCGCATGGCCGTCGAGGCCTGTGGCCTGGAGCAAACCCTGGAAGACCTCGAGCAACGCCCGCTGGTCGACTGGCCACGCGCCGCCGACGCCCGCCTGCGCCTGCTCGACGCCCTGTACCAGAATTTCATCCAGGCTGATCACCCCCTGCGCAAAGACTTCGAGAGCTTCCGCGAGGCCGGTGGCCAGGCGCTGGAGCACCACTGCCGCTTTGAAGTGCTGCAGGCACAAGCCGTGGACGACGGCCTGGGTGCCGACTGGCGCAACTGGCCGAGCGCCTGGCACGACCCCTATCACCCAGAAGTGGAGGCCTTCGCCAGCGCGTATCCCGCCAAGGTCGAGTTCCATGCGTTCTGCCAGTGGCTGACCGAGCGCAGCCTGCAGCGCGCCCAGGAAGCCGCCCGTGGCAACGGCATGGCGGTCGGCCTGATCGCCGACCTGGCGGTGGGCGCCGACGGTGCCGGCAGCCAGGCCTGGAGCCGCCAGGACGAGTTGCTGGCCAACCTGAAGGTTGGCGCCCCGCCGGACATCCTCAACCGCAGCGGACAGGACTGGGGCATCTGCGCGTTCTCGCCCGAAGGCCTGAAACGCAATGGCTACCGCGCCTTCATCGAAATGCTGCGGGCCAACCTGGCCCATGCCGGCGGCCTGCGCATCGACCATGTGATGGGCCTGCGCCGCCTGTGGCTGATCCCCCGTGGCTGCAAGCCCGACGAAGGGGCCTACCTGCAGTATCCGCTGGAGGACCTGCTGCGCCTGCTGGCCCTGGAGTCGGTGCGGCACCAGGCAATCATCCTTGGTGAAGACCTGGGCACCGTGCCTGAAGGCCTGCGCGAACAACTGGCCGACAAAGCCGTGCTGGGCATGCGCGTGCTGCCTTTCGAGCAGGCCCAGCCCGGCCACTTCACGCCGATTCTCGACTGGCCGGACAAAGCCTTGGCCACCACCGGCACCCACGACCTGGCGCCCTTGGCCGGCTGGCTGCAAAACCGCGACATCGACTGGAGCCAGCGCCTGCAACTGATCGATGACGCCACCGAGCTGCACTGGCGCCAGGCGCGACAGAAAGAGCGTGACGGCCTGCGCCGCACCCTGCAAGCCAATTACGGCCCACTAAAGGACAACGACCACTTGATCGATGCTGCCATCCGTTACGTTGGTCACACCCGCGCACCGCTGGTGCTGATCCCGCTCGAAGACCTGCTCGGCAGTGAAGAGCAACCCAACCTCCCCGGCACGACCGAAGGCCACCCCAACTGGCGCCGGCGATTCGCGCCCCCGGTGCGCGAACTGCTCGACGATGAAGATGCCGCGCGCCGCCTGGAGCTGTTGGCCCAGGCCCGCGAACAAGCCTGGGAGCGTGACCGATGAAGCCGTTGTCCGCCACCCTGCGTCTGCAGTTGCACAGTGATTTCACCCTCGACCATGCACTGCCGCTGGTGCCCTACTTTGCCCAGCTGGGCATCAGCCACCTGTATGCCTCGCCGATCCTCAAGGCCCGCGCCGGCTCGCGCCACGGTTACGATGTGGTCGACCCGACCCAGGTCAACCCGGAGCTCGGTGGCGAGGCCGCCCTGGAGCGGCTGGTGGCCGCCTTGCGCCAGCACGGCATGGGGCTGATCCTGGACACCGTCTCCAACCACATGGCCGTCGGCGGCGCCGACAACCCCTGGTGGCAGAGCTTGCTGGCGTGGGGCCGGCGCAGCCCCTACGCCGAGTTCTTCGATATCCAGTGGCACTCCAGCGACCCCCTGCTGGCCGGCCAGCTGTTGCTGCCGTTTTTGGGCTGTGACTATGGCGCGGCGCTGAAAAATGGCGAAATTCCGCTGGAGTTCGACGAGCAACACGGCGTGCTGCAGGTGGCCCATTACGAGCACCGCTTCCCGATCTGCCCGGTTGACTATGGCTGGATTCTTTCCCTGAGCCCCGAGCCTGCCCTGCAGCGCCTGGCCGAGCACTTCACCGCACTGAACGATGCAGCCGACCCGCTGGCAGCGGCTTTGCCGGTGCAAGCCGAACTGGCCCGCCTGGTGCGCGAGGGCGCCGACCTGCAGTCTGCACTGCTCGCCTTCGACAGCCGCACCGAAAGCGGCTTCAAACGCCTGCACCTGCTGCTGGAACGCCAAACCTACCGCCTGGCCAGCTGGCGCACTGCCGCCGACGACATCAACTGGCGGCGTTTCTTCGACATCAACGAGCTGGGCGGTCTGCGCGTAGAGCGCTCGGTGGTATTCGAGGCGACCCATGCCAAGCTGTTCGAGCTGATTGAGCGAGGGTTGGTCGATGGCCTGCGTATCGATCATATCGACGGCCTGGCCGACCCACGCGGCTATTGCCGCAAGCTGCGCCGGCGGGTCGACGGTCTGCTTGCCAGGCGCCCCTTCAATGCGGCGCTTGAGCATTTCCCGATCTACGTCGAGAAGATTCTCGGCACCGATGAACACCTGCATCGCGACTGGCTCACCGACGGTACCACCGGCTACGAGTTCATGAACCAGGTCTCGCTGCTGCAGCACGACCCCGCCGGCGAAGCGCCGCTGACCGAGCTGTGGGCCACTGTCAGCGAGCGCCCGAACTTCCCGGAGGAAGTCCGCCAGGCCCGCTACCTGGTGCTCAATGCCAGCCTGGCCGGCGACTGCGAGTCGGTGGCCCAGGCGCTGCTGCAAGTCGCGCGCGACGACTTGATGACCCGCGACCTGACCCTTGGGGCGATCCGCCGCGCGTTGCAGGCGCTGGTTGCCCACTACCCGGTGTACCGCACGTATTTCAATGCTTGCGGCCGCCCGGCCGAAGACGAGAAATTCTTCCAGCAGGCCTTGGCCAATGCCCGCCACGACCTCAGCGAAGCCGATTGGCCGTTGCTCGAGCAGCTCGAACAATGGCTCGGCGGCCAGGCATGGCGCGCACTGCCCCCCGGCCGGCCGCGCAAGCACCTGCGCCATGCCTGCGTGCGCTTTCAACAGCTCACCGCGCCCAGCGCCGCCAAAGCCGTGGAGGACACCACCTTCTACCGCTCGGCCCGCCTGCTGTCGCGCAATGACGTAGGCTTCGAGGCCGAGCGTTTCAGTGCCGGCCCCGAACACTTCCACAACGAGGCCCAGCGCCGCCAGCGCGACTTCCCCGACAACCTGCTGGCCACCGCCACCCATGACCACAAACGCGGCGAAGACACCCGCGCGCGGCTGGCCGTGCTGAGCGAACGCGGCCCCTGGTTCGCCAGCCGCGTGGAGCACTGGCGCGAGCTGGCTGCTCCGCTGCGTGAACAGCTGGACGACGGCGTTGCGCCGAGCCCGGGCGACGAGTTGCTGCTGTTGCAGACGCTGTTGGGCAGTTGGCCCCTGGACCTTGACCTGCACGACGATAACGCCCTGCAGCACTATGCCGGGCGCATCCGCCAATGGCAGCAGAAGGCGCTGCGCGAAGCCAAGCTGCGTAGCAGCTGGAACGCGCCGAACGAAGCCTACGAGGCCGCCTGCGCCGCCTATGTCGATGGCCTGTTGCTCGACCGCGAGAACCAGCAGTTACGCCAGTCCCTGGCCGACGCGGCGCAGTCGATCGCCACCCCCGGCGCCCTCAATGGCCTGGTCCAGGCCTTGCTGCGCAGCACCGCGCCCGGCGTGCCAGACCTTTACCAGGGCAATGAGTACTGGGATTTCAGCCTGGTCGACCCCGACAACCGCCGCCCCGTGGACTACGCTTGCAGGCGTCACACGCTGGACGACGCCCTGCCCGTGGCAGAGCTGCTGGCGCACTGGCGCGACGGCCGCATCAAGCAGGCGCTGCTGGCGCGGCTGCTGGATTGCCGGCAGGTCCACGCCGAGCTGTTCCGCCGCGGTGCCTACCTGCCGCTGAACGTGCAGGGCCGCCATGCCGACAAGGTCGTGGCCTTTGCCCGGCTGGGTGAGGAACACCGCGCCATCGTCGTCGCCCCGCGCCTGGCCAGCGGCCTGTTGGGCGGCGCTGCTACACCGTTGATCCCGGCACAGAACTGGGACGACACCCGGGTGATTCTGCCGTTTGCCTTGTCGCCTGCCAACTCGATGGGACTTTTCCCAAGCGCGGTGGTCAGCCCTTCAAAGGAGCTGATGTTGAGCGCCGTGCTGTCGGAATTTCCGGTCAATGTGTTGATACAACAATCTTGAGCATCAGGAGCGTCATGATGAGTGTCGATGAAAAACGTATTCGCGAATTTGCCTACCAGATCTGGGAGTCTGAAGGTAAGCCTGTAGGCGAGGAAGAGCGCCACTGGGACATGGCCCGCAAGCTGGCCGAGGCCGAGGCGCTGGCGCCAAAGGCTGCGCCGCGCAAGAAGGCCGCCGCCAAGCCCAAGGTCGCGGCGGCGCCAAAAGCACCTGCCGAGCCCAAGGCTGCGGCGCTGCCAGGGGTGAAACCGGCCGCTGCGAAAAAGCCCAAAACGGTGAAGAAGCCGGCTGCTGGCTAAGCCGGTCCCGGCCCTATCGCCGGCAAGCCGGCTCCCACAAAGATCTCAAAGACCCTGGGATTGCGGTGGCAGCCGGCTTGCCGGCGATGGGGCCGCGACTGAAGGACCATCCGCCCCCTTCCCTACGGCCATCCGAGGACCGCCATGAGCCCCCGCATTCCCAAGAAAACCCGCTCCATCGCACCATCCCGCCTGCGCGAGGGCATGCCCTTCCCGCTCGGCGCCACCTGGGATGGGCTGGGGGTCAACTTCGCCCTGTTCTCAGCCAACGCCACCAAGGTCGAGCTGTGCCTGTTCGACTCCACAGGCGAGCAGGAACTCGAGCGCATCGAGCTGCCGGAGTACACCGACGAGATCTACCACGGCTACCTGCCTGACGCCCACCCAGGCCTGGTATACGGCTACCGTGTCTACGGCCCCTACGAGCCCGAGAACGGCCACCGCTTCAACCCCAACAAACTGCTGATCGACCCCTACGCCAAGCAACTGGTCGGCAGCCTGAAATGGTCCGAGGCACTGTTCGGCTACACCATCGGCCATCCCGACGGCGACCTGTCGTTCGACGAGCGCGACAGCGCGCCCTTCGTACCCAAATGCAAAGTCATCGACCCGGCCTTCACCTGGGGCCGCGACCAGCGCGTACAGATCCCTTGGGAGCGCACCATCCTCTATGAAGCGCATGCCCGCGGCATCAGCATGCGCCACCCTGCCGTGCCGGAAAAACTGCGCGGCACGTTCGCCGGCCTTGCCAACGACGAGTTGCTCAAGCACATCAAGGACCTTGGCGTTTCAAGCATCGAACTGTTGCCGATCCACGCTTTCGTCAATGACCAGCACCTGCTGGACAAAGGCCTGAACAATTACTGGGGCTACAACAGCATCGCCTTCTTCGCCCCCCACCCGCGCTACCTGGCCAGCGGCAAGATCGCCGAGTTCAAGGAAATGGTCGCGCACCTGCACGACGCCGGCCTCGAAGTGATCCTCGATGTGGTCTACAACCACACCGCCGAGGGCAACGAGCGCGGCCCGACGCTGTCCATGCGCGGTATCGACAATGCCTCGTACTACCGGCTGATGCCCGATGACAAACGCTATTACATCAACGATTCCGGTACCGGCAACACCCTGGACCTCAGCCACCCGTGCGTGCTGCAACTGGTGACCGACTCGCTGCGCTACTGGGCTGGCGAGATGCACGTGGACGGCTTCCGCTTCGACCTGGCAACCATCCTGGGCCGTTACCACGACGGCTACAGCGAACGCCACGGGTTCCTCGTCGCCTGTCGCCAGGACCCGATGCTCAGCCAGGTCAAGCTGATCGCCGAACCATGGGACTGCGGCCCAGGTGGCTATCAGGTGGGCAACTTCGCACCGGGCTGGGCGGAATGGAACGACCGCTTCCGCGACACCGTGCGCGCCTTCTGGAAAGGCGACGAAGGCCAGCTGGCCGACTTCGCCTCGCGCATGACCGCCTCGGGCGACATGTTCAACAACCGCGGCCGGCGCCCTTATGCCTCGGTCAACTTCGTCACTGCCCACGACGGTTTCACCCTGCGCGACCTGGTGTCGTACAACGGCAAACACAACGAAGACAACGACGAGAACAACCAGGACGGTACCGACAACAACCTGTCGTGGAACTGCGGCGCGGAAGGCCCCACCGACGACCCTGAAATCAATGCCCTGCGCATGCGCCAGATGCGCAACTTCTTCGCCACCCTGCTGCTGGCCCAAGGCACCCCTATGATCGTCGCTGGCGACGAGTTCAGCCGCACCCAGCACGGCAACAACAATGCCTACTGCCAGGACAGCGAGATCGGCTGGGTCAACTGGGACCTGGACGAAGAAGGCAAAGGCCTGCTGGCCTTCGTCAAGCGCCTGACCCGCCTGCGCCTGGCCTACCCGGTGCTGCGCCGCTCACGCTTTCTGGTCGGCGACTACAACGAGGCGATCGGGGTCAAGGACGTGACCTGGCTGGCGCCCGACGGCAGCGAGATGAGTGTGGAGCAGTGGGAAGACCCGCATGGGCGTTGCCTGGGCATGCTGATCGACGGCCGCGCCCAGGTCAGTGGCATCGCCCGGCCGGGTTCGGAGGCGACGGTGCTACTGATCGTCAATGCGCACCACGATGTGGTGCCGTTCCTGCTGCCGACGGTACCGGACGGTGACTACTGGAGCTGCCTGGTGGACACCGACCGGCCGGAACTGCGCAAAGGGCAACACTTGCCATTCGACAGCACGTTCCAGGTCCAGGGGCGCTCGTTGCTGCTGATGGTGCTGCAGCGCGAGGAGGACTGAACCGGGGTTGGCTCAACCGGCCCTGGACCGAACGGATCTCAGGGCCGGCTGCGCCTGGCCACCTTGGACGCACGGCTCGCACCCGGCGTAACAGCGGCGCTAGCAATGTTTCGGCATAGCCAGGGTGCAGGAAATAGCGAACGCCGCTATGCGCGTAGTGTTTTCGCCAGAAATCATGATGTTAACTCTGCGCCCTGAAGCTCCCCGCCTGTTTAACACTTTCTTGACGCAAGCCCTTACCTCTCCTTAGCTAAAGATTATCTAGTCGTAAAAAAATTGCGCCGGGCCTTTAGCTCGCGCCTTCGTGCGTGCTTGAGAAAGCTGGCGTACTGGTTTGGGTCGCCCTGTGTTTTGCCGTACAGCTCGTGACAACAGGCCAGGTCCTTGGGCTGTACAACAAAAACACAGGAGATCCGCCATGAAAAGCACCTCGAACCCGTTGCGCTTCGACCGTATTTTCTACGCGGTTTCCACGTCGATGCTTCTGGCAACCCCGGTGGAAACCTTCGCCTCCCCATTGCTGGACGACCCCAGCTCACCCCTGTTCCTGCAGCAGCCGGCAATGGCCCAGCTGTCGCTTGACCCCGTCAGCGCCAGCGGCCTGAGCCTGGGTACGCTGACGGCCTTCAGCAACAAGATGGCCGAACGCCATGGCCCGCTGGCGCCCGACCTGATAGCCAGCCAATGGGCGCAGTTTTTCCCAGGCACACCTCGCCCGGGTGCGCAGGCCCCCGAGCAGCTGGAAGCACCCAGCCAGCAACTGACGATTGGCCCGGACCTGTTCGTGCGTGAAACCAGCGGCGGCAATGTGCACCGCGCGGGCATTTTCGTGGGGCATAACAATCTGCAAAGCAGCTTGAAGGGCAGCCGTGTGATGCTCGGCGACAAGCAGCGCAATGCAGTGAACCTCAGTGGCGAGAGCCTGGGGGTGTACTGGAGCATGACCCATGATCAGGGCTGGCACGTGGACGCTGTAGCCATGGGCACGCGCATCGATGTGCTGGGCCGGGGCGAGACGGGCCAGCGGGTGAACGACAGCGGCCATGCGATGACGTTTTCCGTGGAGGGGGGTTACCCGATCCGCCTGGGTGGCAGTTGGGTGATCGAACCCCAGGCACAGTTGATCAACCAGCAGTTCTTCCCTGGCAACCAGGTGCAGGAAGAGACGCTGCAGGCATTCGACAGCCAGCCAACCTGGAGCGGCCGGGTCGGTGCCAAGTTGTCCGGGCGCTACGAAGTGCGGGGCATGCCCATCGAACCCTATGTGCGGACCAACGTCTGGTATGACTTCAGCGATGCCGACGAAGTCAAGCTGGACCAGGTCGACAAGATATCCGGCTCGCGCTATTCGACCACGGTGGAACTGGGGTTGGGCCTGGTGGCGCGGGTGACACCTTCCATGGCGTTGTTTGTCAGTGCCGATTACAGCAGTGATGTGGATGACAACGATCTGAATGGGTTGATCGGCAGCCTGGGGGTCAGGATGCGCTGGTGATCAGTGTGGCCTCTTCGCGGGACAAGCCCGCCAAGAGGCCAACTCAGGCCCAAGGATCAGGCGGGTTTCATCACCAGTACACCCAGCGGCGGCAGGTTCAGGGCCAGCGACAGCGGTTGCCCGTGGCTGGCGACCTCGTCACTCTCCACCGCGCCCAGGTTGCCCACATTCGACCCGGCATACAGCTCGGCGTCGCTGTTGAGCAGCTCTTGCCAGCGCTCACCGAACGGCACGCCGATCCGGTACCCCTCGCGCGGTACCGGGGTGAAGTTGGCCACCACCAGCAATGGCTCACCGTTGCTGCTCCAGCGCAGCCAGGCATACACACAGTTTTGCGCGTCATCACCGATCAGCCACTGGAAACCTTGCGGCTGGCAATCTTGCTCATGCAATGCCGGCAGGTCACGGTACAGCCGGTTCAGGTCACCCACCAGGCGTTGCACGCCCTGGTGCTCGGGGTACTGCAGCAGGTACCAGTCCAACTGGTGGTCATGGTTCCATTCCCGCCATTGGCCGAACTCACAGCCCATGAACAACAGCTTCTTGCCCGGGTGAGTCCACATGAAGGTCAGGTAAGCCCGCAGGTTGGCGAACTTCTGCCAACGATCACCGGGCATCTTGTCGATCAGAGAATGCTTGCCGTGCACCACTTCATCGTGGGAAATGGGCAGGATGAAATGTTCGGAATAGGCATAGATCAGGCCGAAGCTCATCTCGTTGTGGTGATAGCTGCGGTGCACCGGGTCGTTCTGGATGTAGTGCAGGGTGTCGTGCATCCAGCCCATGTTCCACTTGTAGGCGAAGCCCAGGCCACCTTGCTGGGTGGGCTGGCTGACACCCGGCCAGGCGGTGGATTCTTCGGCGATGATCAGCGCGCCCGGCGCTTCATGGGCGGCCACACCGTTGAGGTGGCGGATGAAATCGATGGCCTCCAGGTTCTCGCGCCCACCATGGCGGTTGGGCACCCATTCGCCAGCCTTGCGCGAATAGTCGCGGTACAGCATCGAGGCCACCGCATCGACCCGCAGGCCATCGATATGGAAGTGCTTGAGCCAGTGCAGTGCCGAAGCCAGCATGAAACCGCGTACTTCGTTGCGGCCCAGGTTGTAGATCAACGTGTTCCAGTCCTGGTGGAAGCCCTCCAGGGGGTTGTCGTACTCGTAAAGAGCGGTGCCGTCGAAGCGCGCCAGGCCATGCTCGTCCGTAGGGAAATGCGCCGGCACCCAGTCGAGGATCACACCGATACCGCCCTGGTGGCAGGCGTCGATGAACGCGGCAAAGTCTTCTGGCGTGCCGTAGCGCGAGGTCGGCGCGAACATCGACAAGGGCTGGTAGCCCCATGAGCCACCGAACGGATGCTCCATGATCGGCAGCAACTCGATGTGGGTGAAGTTGAGCTTCTGCACGTAGGGCACCAGGCGCTCGGCCAGCTCGCGCCAATTGTAGAAGCGCGACACTTCACCCAAGTCATCCAGCTCGCACTGCCAGGAGCCTGGGTGCAGTTCATAGATCGACAGCGGCGCACTGTAGGCATGGCGCTGGGCGCGGTGTTCCATCCACTCCTGGTCTTGCCATGAATGGCTGAGTTCGCCGGCCACCTTCGATGCGGTGCTGGGCGGCAGCTCAGTGGCGCGGGCAAGCGGGTCGGCCTTCAGCGGCAGCACGCCCTCCTTGCCCAGCACCTCGAATTTGTAGGTTTCGCCTACGCCCAGGCGCGGCACGAACAGTTCCCACACCCCGGCACTGTGCCGTAGGCGCATCGGGTGACGACGGCCGTCCCAATTGTTGAAGTCGCCCACCACCGACACGCGCCGCGCATTGGGCGCCCATACCGAAAAGCACACGCCATGGACGCCGTCGACCGCAATGGGCTGGGCGCCGAAGCGCCCGGACAGGTCGCGGTGGTTGCCCTCGGCAAACAGGTGCAGGTCCATGTCGCCCAATTGCGGGCCGAAGCTATACGGGTCTTCGGTCACCTGCTCGCCACCGGCCCAGCCGATCTGCAACAGGTACGGCTGTGCATCATCCAGGTGCGCGGTGAACAACCCGGGCAGGCTGCCCTGCTGCATGTCAGCAAGCACACGCCCGTCATCGCGGGCCAGCGCCCGGGCGCTCAGGGCAGCTGGCAGAAAAGCGCGGACCCACAGCCCGCCCGCGCCATCGCCATGGGGGCCAAGTACTGCAAAAGGATCGGCGTGCTCGGCGCGGGCAAGGGCATCGAGCTCCCGCTGCCGAAGGCCACCGTTATCACGCGTGGTTGCATTCATCTATGACTCTCCCCAGGTACTGATCAATCCATGCAAGCCATGCAAAGGCACGGCCAGCCAACTTGGCCGGTTTTCGGCTTCATAAGTAATCTCGTAGGCGGCCTTTTCCAGGCAGAACAGTTCCAGTGCGGCGCGTTCGCCCTCGGCCTGTTGCCAGGCGTGAGGCATGGCGGCGGTGGCCAGGCCATAGGCTTCGACGAAGGCGTGGCGCGACTGGTGCAGGTACTGCCGGGCGACCCGCTGACGAGCCTGCCGTGCCGCCTCGGAAGCGTCTACCGCCGAGGCGCTGCGCAGGATCATCGCAGCAGCATAGTCGAAGGATCGCAACACGCCGCTGACATCCTTGTACGGGCTGTGCTTGGCCCGCCGCTCTTGCAGCGCACGCGAAGGCTCGCCTTCGAAATCGATGAGGTAGGCATCCCCTTGCACCACCAGCACCTGACCCAGGTGCAGGTCGCCGTGAACCCGCATCAGCAGGCCACCCTGGGCCTGCCTGGCCAGGTTGGCGATGTGCTGGGCAAGGCCTTCACGTTGCTGTTGCAGGTCGTCGACCAACGCCTGGCTGTCGTTGTCCAGGTTGTCGCGGTGCTGCGCCAGCAAGTCCAGGGCATGGCAGAGCTCGCTGCTGATCTGTTGGGCCCAGCGCTCGCTGTCTTCACCATCGCTGCTGCGCGGCCGGAAGGCGGGGTCGTCGGTCGGGGCGGCCAGCAACAGATGCATCTCGCCCAGACGCTGGCCAAGCAAGGCAGCAAAACCGTTGAGCTCGGCCAGTGCGTCGGTATGCGCTTCACCATCGTTGCTGGATGGCTCCATCTCGTCGCGGATGGCCCGCTCCAGCGTGTTCTGGGTCCAGGCCCAGGCGTCGCCCTGGTTGCTCAGGTAACCCTGGGCGATCATCAGCAGGTGCGGGGCCTGCGCCTCGTCCACGCGGCTGACCCAGGCCAGCAGCGGCGAAATGTTGGCGAACCCGGCGGCGGTGAGGTAGGCGCTCATTTCCAGCTCCGGGTGAACCCCCGGGTTGACCCGGCGGATCAGCTTGAGCACCACGCGATCGCCCACCACTACCGAACTGTTGGACTGCTCGGCGCTCAGGTAGCGCACAGCGCTGTCTTCATCGAGGCCCAGGCCGGCCAGCGGTTCGGTGCAGTGGAAGCGCAGCTCGCCCTGGCCATTGCCACAGGGCAGGCGCAGGCCGTCCTGGCAGGCGCGCAGCACAGCGCGAATGAAGGGTTCGAGCACAAAGGCATCGGTGATCAGGCCCACCTGACGGCCACGGCGTACCCGCGACAGCGCCAGTTGTTGCGGCAACGCGCTGCTGATCTGGTCTTCAGGCAGCAGCCCGAACGGCAACTGGTAACGGTTGGCCACGCCATCGCCCAGCACTTCGATTTCGCTGAGCAGCACGGGTGTCGTGGCGGTGCCCAAGCGCACGCCGTAACACAGGCGCACCTGGTCGACAGGCCCTTCCTTGCCGGCGAACCAGCGCCGTTTGGGCAGGTACTGCGGCAGAATCGCGCCTTGCAATGTATCGCTCGAAGGCGTTTCCAGCAGCTCTTCCATGCGTTTGCGCAGCACTAGCGTAGTCAATTCCGGCAACCCCTCGGTAGCTTGAACATGCCAGCTGGGCATGCGGTCGTGCGCTGCCAGCAAGAACCAGTAGAAGGCATAAGGCGGCAACGTCAGCAGGAACGGCAGCTGGCCGATCGGCGGGAAGGCGCTGCCGCCGAGCATCTCCACTGGCACCTTGTCGGCGTATTGGGACAATTCAAGTTCTGCGGCCTGCGCCGCACGCGACACATTGGCAACACACAGAATGACTTCGCTGTTGCCCTCGGCATCGGTGTACTCGCGGATGTACGCCAGGATGCGGCGATTGCTCGGGGTGAGCGTACGCAAGGTGCCGCGGCCGAAGGCTTTCTGCTGGTTGCGCACCGCCAGCAGGCGGCGGTTCCAGTTGAGCAGCGAATGCGGGTCGTGGGCCTGCGCCTCGACGTTGACAGTCTGGTAGCCGTACAACGGGTCCATGATCGGCGGCAGTACCAGGCGCTGCGGGTCGGCCTTGGAGAAACCGCCGTTGCGGTCCGGCGACCACTGCATGGGGGTACGCACACCGTCACGGTCGCCCAGGTAGATGTTGTCGCCCATGCCCAGTTCGTCACCGTAGTAAAGGGTCGGCGTGCCGGGCATCGACAGCAGCAGGCTGGTGAGCAGCTCGATGCGCCGGCGGTCGCGTTGCAGCAACGGCGCAAGGCGGCGGCGAATACCCAGGTTGATGCGCGCGCGACGGTCTTGGGCGTAGTAGTTCCACAGGTAATCGCGCTCGCGATCGGTGACCATCTCAAGGGTCAGCTCATCGTGGTTGCGCAGGAAGATGGCCCACTGGCAATTGGCCGGAATTTCCGGGGTCTGGCGCAGGATGTCGGTGATTGGGAAGCGGTCTTCCATGGCCAAGGCCATGTACATGCGCGGCATCAGCGGGAAGTGAAAGGCCATGTGACACTCGTCGCCATCGCCCTCGCCAAAGTACGGGCGCGTGTCCTCGGGCCACTGATTAGCCTCGGCGAGCAGCATGCGGTCGGGGTAATTGGCATCGATCTCGGCACGAATCGCCTTGAGTACCTTGTGGGTCTCGGGGAGGTTCTCGTTGTTGGTGCCATCGCGCTCGATGAGGTAGGGGATGGCGTCCAGGCGCAAGCCGTCTACGCCCAGGTCCAGCCAGAAGCGCATCACCCCGATCACGGCCTTGAGCACTTGCGGGTTGTCGAAATTCAGGTCCGGCTGGTGCGAGTAGAAGCGGTGCCAGAAGTACTGGCCGGCCACCGGGTCCCAGGTCCAGTTGGACTTCTCGGTGTCGAGGAAGATGATCCGCGTACCGTCGTATTGCTGGTCGTCATCCGACCATACGTAGAAGTCGCGGGCCTTGCTGCCGCGCTTGGCATGGCGGGCGCGCTGGAACCAGGGGTGCTGGTCGCTGGTGTGGTTGATGACCAGCTCGGTAATCACCCGCAACCCGCGCTTGTGCGCCTCGGCGATGAAACGCTTGGCATCGGCCATGCTGCCGTAGTCGGGATGTACGGCTTTGTATTCAGCGATGTCATAACCGTCGTCGCGCCGTGGCGAGGGGTAGAACGGCAACAGCCAGAGGGTGTTGACGCCCAGGTCGGCGATGTAGTCGAGCTTGCTGATCAGGCCGGCGAAGTCACCGATGCCGTCGTTGTTGGCATCGAAGAACGACTTGATGTGCAGCTGGTAGATCACGGCGTCCTTGTACCACAACGGGTCGTCGAGGAAGGCTGCCGGGCGGGAACGCTTGGCCATGTGCGACTCCTTTCAATTGCGGGTTCAGCGCCGCCCTGGGGCTTATCGGGCCTTTTCTATGCGCCAGATACCAAATGGCTGATGCCACGGTTCGATACGCATCCATTGGGTCTTGCCATGCCAGGTCCAGCGGTGGCCGTTCATCAGGTCTTCGCCCAGGGTGTCGGCGTCATCGTCCAGCCCCAGCTCCCACAGCGGCAGTTCGAAGCTGGCCTCCTGGGCGTTGTGCGGGTCGAGGCTGACCGCTATCAGGATGTAGTTGTCGCGCTCGGGCGTGCGCTTGGCGAAATACAGGATGTTGTCGTTCCAGCAGTTGAAGAACGCCACGCCCAGGTGCGTCTGCAGGGCACGGTTCTGCCGGCGGATGCGATTGAGTTGGGCGATTTCGGCAATGATGTTGCCGGGCTGGGTGAAATCGCGCGGGCGGATCTCGTACTTCTCCGAATCCAGGTACTCTTCCTTGCCCGGCAGGGGTGTGCCTTCGCACAGCTCGAAGCCCGAGTACATGCCCCACAGCCCCGACCCCATGGTCGCCAGCGCGGCGCGGATCAGAAACCCCGCACGGCCACTGGTGTGCAGGAAGAACGGGTTGATGTCCGGCGTGTTGACGAAGAAGTTGGGCCGGTAGCACAGGCTCCAGGGTGGCTGATTGAGCTGCTCGAAATACTCGCGCAGTTCCTGTTTGGTATTGCGCCAGGTGAAATAGGTGTAGCTCTGGGCGTACCCCACCTTGCCCAGGCGCGCCATCATCGCCGGTTTGGTGAAGGCTTCAGCCAGGAAGATCACGTCCGGGTACTGGCTGCGCACATTGGCGATCAACCATTGCCAGAACGGCAGCGGTTTGGTGTGCGGGTTGTCGACGCGGAAGGTCTTTACCCCCTCCTCGACCCAGCCCACCACCACATCGCGCAGGGCCAGCCACAGCGACGGCACGGCGTCAGCGGCGTAGAAATCGACGTTGACGATGTCCTGGTACTTCTTCGGCGGGTTTTCGGCGTAGCGGATGGTGCCATCGGGGCGCCAGCTGAACCAGCCGGGATGTTCCTTGAGCCACGGGTGGTCCTGGGAGCACTGGATGGCGAAGTCCAGGGCGATCTCCAGCCCGTGCTCGGCGGCGGCGGCCACCAGGCGGCGGAAGTCCTCCCGGGTGCCCAGCTGCGGGTGAATGGCATCGTGCCCGCCCTCGGGGCTGCCGATGGCATAGGGGCTGCCCGGGTCGTTGGGCTCAGCGCGCAAGGCATTGTTGCGGCCCTTGCGGTGCTGCTTGCCGATCGGATGAATGGGCGGGAAATACAGCACGTCAAAGCCCATGTCACGAATCATCGGCAAACGCTCGTGCACGTCGTTGAAGGTACCGTGGCGCTCAGGGCTGTCGGTGATCGAACGCGGGAACAGCTCATACCAGCTGGCGAACTGCGCGGCCGGGCGGTCGACATCGACCGGGAATTCGCGGCTGCAGGTGAGGTAGCTGCGGTGCTCGGCCTCGGTCATCAGGCGCGACGCCTGCGCATCCAGCAGCAGCGCCACCTGGTCAGCCTGGGCCAACGTGGGCAACTGAGCCTGCAGTGCCTCGATCTGCTTGCGCAGTTCGCCCTCGCTGCGCTCTGCGCCTTTGCCGAGCAGCTGGCGGCCCTCTTCCAGTTCCAGCTTCACGTCGACGCCGGCGTGGAACTTCTTCTCCAGGTCGTGGCAATAAGTGGCGAACGGATCGATCCAGGCCTCGATACTGAACAGGTGCGGGCCGAGTTCGGTGGGGGTGAATTCGGCCAGCCACAGGTCGTTGCCCGGCGAATGCATGGGCACGCAGTGCCAGCGCCGGCCATGGGCCTGCCGCCACTTGAGCATCACAGCCAGGCGATCGTGGCCATCGCTGTAGACCTTGCTGCTGACTGCAACCGGCAGGCCGCTGATGGCCTTGACGGCGAAACCGCCACCGTCAAGTGCGGGCTGGGTATCCTCGATCACGATGCGCGGCGCCAGCAGCGCCTGGGACAGGCTGATGGCCTGGTCGGGGTGATCGTTCGCCATCGGTACGCTTTCGAAGGGCTCGTTGCGCGACATCGGTCCTGGCTCCCTGTTGGCATTGGCGGTAAGGGTTCAGAGCCATCGTCCACGCAGGGGGTTCAAAAAAATTGAGCAAACGGCGCAGCCACGTATCAAAGCCTGCACCACCCTCTCATTCACCCTGCGAGGTCAGGCCATGAACATTCCCATTCCACCAGAGACACCCGACCCCAACATCGACGACCCGAGCCTGCCGCCGCCCGTGCCGGAAGATGATCCGGACGAGCTGCCGATCAAGCCGACCGAGCCGCCGACGGTCGGCGACCCGCCGAGCCAGGAGCCACCGGTGAAGGCTTAAGGGTAGACCACGCCACCTGATATTTTTGCCAGTAGCGGCGTGGGCGGATTGATTCGATGATGGCCCCCCCAATTTTTCAGAAAACTCACTATTGGGATAATCCTTGGTGCCACACTCATCTCCAGCCTATAGAACTTTGCCGCTTGAAGTGCGCGACACATGCTATGCGCTGACTGCGCAGGTGAGCGAGTGGGCCGCTGTGCCAATTACCCCAAGAGGCCTGGACGATGAAAAGACACTTTTACCGTAACGCCACATATATTACAACGCTTAGCCCTACACAAACTTCCTACATCTTGAGGAATGAAACAGTTATTTCGGCCTATAGAAAAAACAAAGAAATACATCTATTGGCCTGCGACCCACATAACTCCCCCATCAGCGACAGCACCTCAACAATACGGAATTTAGTAGCTTACGATGCATACGGGCATAGCCCTTTGGATGAAGTACAACCTGTCGCATTCAACGGTGAGTATTTCGACGCCATCAGTTCGCAATACTGGTTAGGCATGGGGTATCGGTCTTATCTCCCTACTCTACGCAGGTTCACCTGCCCTGATGACTTCAGCCCTTTCGACAGGGGTGGTGTTAATGCTTACGCATTTGTGTCCGGTGACCCTACAAACTTTAGTGATCCCAGTGGGCGCTGGCGCACCCGCAGTCTTAATTTAAAGCCGGTATTGGTCACCGACGGTCCGATGATAGCACTGGGCAAAGTCGTCGATAATCAAAGTGGGTACAACCGGGCACTACTGGTAGGCTACAACTCCGATGGCATGACCTATATTAAAGGTCATGGCGATAGAAGCTTAGGCACGATTGGTGGATACAAGCCCCGTGAAGTACTGCAAAAGATGCAGGACGCCAACCTTGAGCTAACTGACGGCCCTATACACTTGCTTAGCTGTAAAGCCGGAAGTAGGGGAGGCTATACCGGCTGGTCGAAACCCGTCGGGCAAACAATGGCAAACTTGACCGAGCGCCCAGTATATACCTATAAAAAGAATGTCTTCCGGCTACACCACACTGACGGGGAGTTTCTAAACATAGAAACAAATCTGGAAATCAAAAACCCCAAGCCGATCGTTTTTTACCCAGAAAAACCAAGCTTATTGAGTAGACTACTATCGGTTGTCAGAAAAAATAAAAACTAGTCAATTCCGCCAGCAGTACAGTGGATGGCAAGGCTCCTCAGGTTGTTCGAAGCACTTAAAGCGGGGCAACCCGAGGAGCATCACTCTCAAGTCGCCACGATTTCTGCCACACTGACCTCTCGCATCCGGAACTTCTGCACCTTACCCGTCACTGTCATGGGGTACTCATCGACAAAGCGGATATGCTGCGGCACTTTGAAGTGTGCGATGCGCGCCTTGCACCAATCCCGCAGTTCTTCGACGGTTGCGCTGTGCCCAGGGTGCAGCTTGATCCAGGCCACAATTTCCTCGCCGTAGCGGCTACATGGAATGCCGATCACCTGCGCATCGGCCACCGCCGGGTGGGTATAGAAGAACTCCTCGAGCTCGCGCGGATAAATGTTTTCGCCACCGCGAATGATCATGTCCTTGTTGCGCCCGACGATGCGCACATGGCCATCTTCATCCATCACCGCCAGGTCGCCCGAGTGCATCCACCCTGCAGGATCGATGGCATCCGCCGTGGCCTGCGGGTTGTCCCAGTAACCGAGCATCACGCTGTAGCCACGGGTGCACAATTCGCCGATCTCGCCCCTGGGCACGATGCAGCCGTCGGCATCCACCAGTTTGGTCTCCAGCTGGGGCTGGGTGCGGCCAACCGTGGTCACGCGCAGCTCCAGGTCATCGTCGGGGCCGGTCTGCAGGGACACCGGACTGGTTTCGGTCATGCCATAGGCAATTTGCACCTGGGCCATGTGCAGTTGGTCGATGACCCGGCGCATGACCTCGATCGGGCATGTGGCACCGGCCATGATGCCGCTGCGCAGGGTCGAAAGGTCCAGGTGCTGGCGCGACGGGTGGTCGAGCATGGCGATGAACATGGTCGGCACGCCATAGAGGATGCTGGCGCGCTCCTCGGCGACCGCACGCAGAGTGAGCTCGGCATCGAAGGCGTCGCTAGGGTAGATCATGGTGCTGCCATGGGTGATGCAACCGAGGTTGGCCATGACCATGCCGAAGCAGTGGTACAGCGGTACCGGGATCACCATGCGGTCGGTGCTGGTCAGGCCCAGACTTTCGCCAACCATGAAACCGTTGTTGAGGATGTTGTAATGGCTGAGCGTCGCCCCCTTGGGCGCGCCAGTGGTGCCGGAGGTGTACTGGATGTTCACCGGCTGATCGAACTGCAGGCTGCGCTGGCGAGCCTGATAAGCCTCAACAGCCGTCTCCCCTGCCCGCTCGCCAAGCGCATGCCACGCCAGAAAACCTGGGGGCGGGTTGCCGGCCAGGCTGATCACCCCGCGCAGCTCGGGCAGGCGCTCGCTGGCCAAGTCACCGGGCACCACTGCAGCCAGCCCCGGTATCAGCTCCTTGACCATGGCATGGTAATCGGACGTCTTGAAGGCATCGGCGCACACCAGCCAGCGGCAGCCGGACTGGCGCAACACGTACTCCAGCTCGCCCACCCGGTAGGCCGGGTTGATATTGACCAGAATCGCACCGACCTTGGCGCTGGCCAGCTGCAGGATGCACCACTGGGCGCAGTTGGGTGACCAGATGCCGACCCGGTCCCCCCTGTCGACACCCAGGGCCATCAACGCCCGGGCATGGACATCGACCTGTTCGGCCAACTGCTGCCAGGTGAAACGCAGGCCCTGCTGGCGCACCACCAACGCTTCGCCATCGGCGTAACGGGCCACGGTCGCATCGAAGGCCTGGCCAATGGTCAGGGTCAGCAAGGGTTGGTCCTGACGACCTTGGGTGTAGCTGGGTTGACTCATGGGTGTCCCTTCTTGTGGTTGTTCTGGGCACGGCTCAAGCAAGCGACAAATACTGTGGCGCAGATTTACGTTTACGTAAAGGTGATGACCGGATTGACACCGGCGGACCGCAGGTTTACGTTAACGTAAAGGTGAAAACGACATAGCGCTCATAGCCAATGGCTACCGCTTGCTGAGCTACGGTGTTTCCTAATTTCAAGAACAAGAAGGTGCCCCATGCATTACCCCTCCCTGAACTTCGCCCTGGGCGAAACCATCGACATGCTCCGTGACCAGGTGCGCACCTTCGTCGCCGCCGAGCTGGCGCCACGCGCCGCACAGATCGACCACGACAACCTTTTCCCTGCCGACATGTGGCGCAAGTTTGGCGACATGGGCCTGCTGGGCATCACGGTACCGGAAGAATACGGCGGCGCCGGCCTGGGCTACCTGGCCCACGTGGTGTCGATGGAAGAAATCAGCCGTGGCTCAGCCTCGGTGGCGCTGTCCTACGGCGCCCACTCCAACCTGTGCGTCAACCAGATCAACCGCAACGGCACCCATGAGCAGAAGCTCAAGTACCTGCCCAAGCTGATCAGCGGTGAGCACATCGGCGCGCTGGCCATGAGCGAGCCAAACGCCGGCTCCGACGTGGTGTCGATGAAACTGCGCGCCGAAAAGCGCGGCGACCGCTACGTGCTCAACGGCAGCAAGACCTGGATCACCAACGGCCCGGATGCCAACACCTACGTGATCTACGCCAAGACCGACCTGGACAAGGGCGCCCACGGCATCACTGCGTTCATCGTCGAGCGCGACTGGCAAGGCTTCAGCCGCAGCAACAAGTTCGACAAGCTGGGCATGCGCGGCTCCAACACCTGCGAGCTGTTCTTCGATGACGTCGAAGTGCCGGAAGAAAACATCCTCGGCCAGCTCAACGGCGGCGTGCGCGTACTGATGAGCGGCCTGGACTACGAGCGCGTGGTGCTCTCCGGTGGCCCCACCGGCATCATGCAAAGCTGCATGGACCTGGTGGTCCCGTACATCCACGACCGCAAGCAGTTCGGCCAGAGCATCGGCGAGTTCCAGTTGATCCAGGGCAAGATCGCCGACATGTACACCCAACTGAACGCCAGCCGCGCCTACCTGTACGCCGTGGCCCAGGCCTGCGACCGTGGCGAGACCACACGCAAGGACGCCGCCGGGGTGATCCTGTACACCGCGGAGCGCGCCACGCAGATGGCCCTGGAAGCGATCCAGATTCTCGGCGGCAACGGCTACATCAATGAATTCCCGGCGGGCCGCTTGCTGCGCGACGCCAAGCTGTACGAGATCGGCGCCGGCACCAGCGAAATCCGCAGGATGCTGATCGGCCGCGAACTGTTCAACGAAACCCGCTGAGCACAAGGGACGGGCGCACATGGCTACCTTGCACACCCAGATCAACCCGCGTTCGGCGGAATTCGCCGGCAACAGCGCGGCCATGCTCGAACAGGTCCAGGCCCTGCGCGGCCTGCTCGCCCACATTGCACAAGGCGGCGGGCCCAAGGCCCAAGAACGGCACACCTCCAGGGGCAAACTGCTACCGCGTGAGCGTATCGATCGTCTGCTGGACCCGGGCTCGCCATTTCTCGAAATCGGCCAGCTGGCCGCCCATGAGGTGTACGGCGAAGACGTGCCCGCTGCCGGCGTCATCGCGGGCATCGGCCGTGTCGAAGGCGTGGAATGCATGATCGTGGCCAACGACGCCACCGTAAAAGGCGGTTCGTATTACCCGCTGACGGTCAAAAAGCACCTGCGTGCGCAAGCCATCGCCCAGCAGAACCGTCTGCCGTGCATCTACCTGGTGGACTCGGGCGGCGCCAACCTGCCGCGCCAGGATGAAGTGTTCCCGGACCGCGAGCACTTCGGGCGAATCTTCTTCAACCAGGCCAACATGAGCGCGCTGGGCATCCCGCAGATCGCCGTGGTCATGGGCTCGTGCACCGCAGGCGGCGCCTATGTGCCGGCCATGGCCGACGAAGCGATCATGGTCCGCCAGCAGGCGACCATCTTCCTGGCGGGCCCGCCACTGGTGAAAGCCGCGACGGGTGAGGTGGTGAGCGCCGAAGACCTCGGCGGTGCCGATGTGCACTGCCGCACCAGCGGCGTGGCCGACCATTATGCCGACAATGACGAGCACGCCCTGGCCATCGCCCGGCGCAGCGTGGCCAACCTCAACTGGCACAAGCTGGGCAAGCTGCAGTGCCTGGCCCCGGTGGCGCCACTGTATGCCGCCGACGAGTTGTATGGCGTGGTACCGGCGGATGCCAAGCAACCGTTCGATGTGCGCGAGGTCATTGCGCGGCTGGTCGATGGCTCGGTGTTCGATGAATTCAAGGCACTGTTCGGCACCACACTGGTGTGCGGCTTTGCCCACCTGCACGGCTACCCGGTGGCGATACTGGCCAACAACGGCATCCTGTTCGCCGAAGCCGCGCAGAAAGGCGCGCACTTCATCGAACTGGCCTGCCAACGCGGCATCCCTCTGCTGTTCCTGCAAAACATCACCGGCTTCATGGTCGGCAAGAAGTACGAAGAAGGCGGCATCGCCAAGCACGGCGCCAAGCTGGTCACCGCCGTGGCCTGCGCCCAGGTGCCGAAGTTCACGGTGATCATCGGTGGCAGCTTTGGCGCTGGCAACTACGGCATGTGTGGCCGCGCCTATGATCCGCGCTTCCTGTGGATGTGGCCCAATGCGCGGATTGGCGTGATGGGGGCCGAACAGGCTGCCGGGGTGCTGGCCCAGGTCAAGCGCGAGCAGAGCGAACGCAGCGGCCAGGCCTTCAGCGCCGAGGATGAGGCCAGGCTCAAGCAGCCCATTCTCGACCAGTACGAACACCAGGGTCACCCCTACTATTCCAGCGCCCGGCTATGGGACGACGGCGTCATCGACCCGGCGCAGACCCGCGACGTGCTAGGCCTGGCGTTGTCCGCCGCGCTGAACGCACCAATCGAACAGAGCCGCTTCGGCATTTTCCGGATGTGACCCATGAGCGATTTCAGCACCCTCGAAGTGATCCGCGACCCGCGCGGCTTCGCCACCCTGTGGCTGAGCCGCGAGGACAAGAACAACGCCTTCAATGCACAGATGATCCGCGAGCTGATCGTCGCCCTCGGCCAGCTGGCCGACGACGCCAGCCTGCGCTTCATGCTGCTGCGCGGCCGTGGCCGGCATTTCAGCGCCGGCGCAGACCTGGCGTGGATGCAGCAATCGGCACAGCTGGACTTCAACACCAACCTCGATGACGCCCGTGAACTGGGCGAACTGATGTACGCCCTGCACCGCTTGAAGGTACCCACCCTGGCCGTGGTGCAGGGCGCGGCCTTTGGCGGCGCCCTGGGGTTGATCAGTTGCTGCGACATGGCTATCGGCGCCGAGGATGCACAGCTGTGCCTGTCCGAAGTGCGCATCGGCCTGGCCCCGGCGGTGATCAGCCCGTTCGTGGTCAAGGCCATCGGTGAGCGTACCGCGCGCCGTTATGCCCTGACCGCCGAACGCTTCAGCGGCGTACGGGCCCGGGAACTGGGGCTGTTGGCAGAGGTGTACCCGGCCAGTGAGCTGGAAGTGCAGGTACAAGCCTGGGTGGACAACCTCTTGCAAAACAGCCCGCAGGCACTGCGCGCCACCAAGGACCTGCTGCGCGAAGTCGATGACGGTGAGCTCAGCCCTGCCCTGCGCCGCTACTGTGAAAACGCCATTGCCCGTATCCGTGTCAGCGCCGAAGGCCAGGAGGGCCTGCGCGCCTTCCTGGAAAAACGTCGCCCCGCCTGGCAAACCGAGCCCAACAAGGAGCCGCGCCCATGAGCCGCCCGCCATTGACCACGCTGCTGGTCGCCAACCGTGGCGAAATCGCCTGCCGGGTGATGCGCACCGCCAAGGCCATGGGCCTGACCACCGTGGCCGTGCACAGCGCCACCGACCGCGATGCCCGCCACAGCCGCGAAGCGGATATCCGTGTCGACCTGGGTGGCAGCAAAGCCGCTGACAGTTACCTGGTGATCGACAAATTGCTCGCTGCGGCCAAAGCCAGCGGCGCCCAGGCCATTCACCCAGGCTACGGCTTTCTTTCGGAAAACGCAGGCTTTGCCCGAGCCATCGAAGACGCCGGGCTGATTTTCCTTGGCCCGCCGGCCAGCGCCATTGATGCAATGGGCAGCAAATCGGCAGCCAAGGCGCTGATGGAAGCGGCCGGCGTACCGCTGGTGCCGGGTTACCACGGCGACGCCCAGGACCTGGAAACCTTCCGCGCCGCCGCCGAGCGCATCGGCTACCCGGTGCTGCTCAAGGCCAGCGCCGGGGGCGGCGGCAAGGGCATGAAAGTGGTGGAGGAAGAAAGCCAGCTGGCCGATGCCCTCGCCTCGGCCCAGCGTGAAGCGCAGTCGTCGTTCGGCGATGCGCGCATGCTGGTGGAAAAGTACGTGCTCAAGCCCCGCCACGTCGAGATCCAGGTGTTCGCCGATCAGCACGGCAACTGCCTGTACCTTAATGAGCGCGACTGCTCGATCCAGCGCCGCCATCAGAAAGTGGTCGAGGAAGCGCCTGCGCCGGGGCTCTCCCCTGAATTGCGGCGGGCCATGGGCGAAGCGGCGGTGCGCGCCGCCCAGGCCATCGGTTATGTCGGTGCCGGCACCGTGGAGTTTCTGCTCGATGCCCGTGGCGAGTTCTTCTTCATGGAGATGAATACCCGCCTGCAGGTAGAGCACCCGGTGACCGAAGCTATCACCGGCCTGGACCTGGTGGCCTGGCAGATCCGCGTCGCCTGCGGCGAGCCGCTGCCGATTACCCAGGCGCAGGTGCCGCTGATCGGCCATGCCATCGAGGTGCGCCTGTATGCCGAAGACCCGGCCAATGAGTTTCTGCCGGCTACAGGCACCCTGACGCTGTACCGCGAGTCGGCACCTGGCGAAGGTCGCCGGGTGGACAGCGGGGTAAGCGAGGGAGACCAGGTCTCATCCTTTTATGACCCCATGCTGGGCAAGCTGATCGCGTGGGGCGAAAACCGTGAACAGGCACGCCTGCGCTTGCTGGCGATGCTGGACGAGTTCGCCATCGGCGGGCTGAAGACCAACATTGCCTTCCTGCGCCGCATCCTCGCCCATCCCGCATTCGCGGCGGCCGAGCTGGATACAGGCTTTATTCCACGTCATCAGGAGGTACTGCTGCCGGTACCGCAGCCATTGCCCGCAGGCTTCTGGCAAGCCGCAGGGGAAGCCTGGCTGCAGGGCCAGGCGCCGCATCAGCGTGACGACGATAACCGCTCCCCCTGGGCTGAGCGCACGGGTTTGCGCCTGGGCCTGCCAGCGCACAGCAGCCTGCATTTACGCAGCGGCGGCGAAAGCCAGGCAGTTACCCTTGAGCACGGCGCTACTTTGGCCTGGCAGCTGGACGGCGAACAGCTCGGGCATGATCAAGGCGGCGTGCGCAGGCGTTACCTGGCAGTGCGCCGCGGTGGCACGCTATACCTGCGCTGGGATGGTGAAATGCATGCCATCGAGGCCTTTGACCCGATCGCTGAGGCCGAAGCCAGCCACAGCCATCAGGGCGGGCTGGGCGCGCCCATGAATGGCAGCATCGTGCGGGTACTGGTGGAGCCGGGCCAGGCGGTGGAAGCAGGGACTGCGCTGGTGGTGCTGGAGGCGATGAAAATGGAACACAGCATCCGCGCTCCGCAAGGTGGGACGGTGAAGGCGTTGTTTTGCCAGGAAGGGGATATGGTCAGCGAAGGGACGGTGCTGGTCGAACTGGTGGAGTGATGCAAGCAAGGGCCGCTTTGCGGCCCCGGCAATCTAGAAGGAGCCGTGCACCCGCACAACCACCCCGAGAAACTCACACCCTGGCTCACACAAAACCGTCGGATAACGGGTATTCAGGGGCTTGAGCATCCGCTCCCCACCCTCTTCGATCAATTGCCGCAAGACCGCCAAGCGCCCCGGCTGCCTGGCAATCACCAACTTGCCCGGCTGCGCCTCGAGCCCCGTATCGATCAGGATACGCATACCTTCCGGCACGCTCTTGCCACTGGCGGCGTTCATCGAGTCGTTTTCCACTGCCAGCCAAAATGCATTACCCGCCGGCATATAGTCAGTCTGTTCGTGCAGGTCGCTCTTTTCAGGTAAAGGCCCCTGCAGATCAGCCCAGCTCAGCACAGGGAAACGGAAGCTTGCATAACGCAGCGCCTCAACCGACAAAGGCCGTGCGGGGCCGTAGGTGCCCCTGGATTCACGCGTGAGGTCATTGACCTCACGTTCAACCACCATGACCTGGGCCTCCAGGTACACCAACCCGAGCTTTTCCAGTTTCTCGTTGATGGTGATCAGCGTTGGCCGCCGCGTCCCACGCAGCCAATGGCCCACGCCGCCCTGAGTCATGCCCAGACGTTCGGCCAGCTTGAGCTGGCTGAGATTATGTTCGCGCTTGTAGCGCTTGAGAAATGCGTTCCAGTTTTCCATGAGCGGCAACAATACGGACTGTATTAGCCGCTTCAATACACACTCTGAATTATTTGTGACAGGATTAATAGTACAGATTGACCTATGCTCTGATTTCATTGTGTTTGAAGGGAAATCAGAAGGTATCGCGATGAAACCACCGAAAAACGACGAAACAGAACTCGACAGCGAAGCAGCCCGCCGCGCCCTCGACTACTACCTCAACCCCAACCCGCCGCGCCCCAGCATCGACAACAAGATCTGGACACTCCACGAAGGCGTCACCGCAGACCAGGCCCAGGAGCACGCCATCGCGCTGCTGCGCTGCGCGGCCGCCACCGCCCATGAAACCGCCACCCATCAGGAAGGCAGCCACCGCGAGCTGACCTTTGCACTGATGCACATGATGGACATGGCCAGGGCGCTGCTGGAGCACAAGCGGACCGTGCAGAGCGGTCTTTAGACTGGAACTGGAATAGGGAGAGACGTGGTGGCCAGGTAACGGCAAGGGGCCCCGATTGCCGGGACAAGGGAGTGCTCCAGCAAAAGTTTTTACCGGATAGGTGAAAAATCATTTGACTGGCAAATGATAACGATTATTATTGCACTCAGCTGATCGCGAGATCTGCTGGATAACCTGGAGCTTAGGTCGCTCTCAGATTATCTCCTCATCAGGCTAATCACGGTTTTTGACCCGGCTTATTGCCGGGTCTTTTTTTTTGGCTCTTCAGGCTAATGAAGATCATTGATGGCCGCGATGATAGCAAAAGTGTGTCAGGGCGTGAACGCTCATTACAAAACTTTGCGGAATCAGCACTTGAGAATCAATCTCGTTTCTACTAAGCTGGTTTCGCATCACGGAAGATGCCCCCACCCCTACTCTTGAGCAAGGAGCTGACCATGAGCCGCCTGCTGCTGCCTTTTGAGCACCCAACGCCCGCTACCGGCCACGACGCCGAGGATGCCCTGCTGCACGGGCTCAAGCGCTTGCCACGCCGCGTTCAGCAAGTGTTCCTTGCTCAATCGCCTGGACCAGCTGGACTTCGCCGGCATCGCCAGGCGCCTCGACTTGCCCTTGCTGAGCATCGAACGGCACATGAACCAGGCCCTGCAAACGGCCCGCCCGCACGGTGATGCTGTGGCCAGCGCTGCCAGCCAATGGTATGTACGGTTGCAGAGCCCTGAGGTCACCACCTGCGAGCGCATTGATTTTCGGCGCTGGCTGGACGCCGATGCAGCGCACCTGCAAGCCTTCCATGACACCGAACTGCGCTGGCGCAGCCTGCTCGCCCCAGCGAGGGAGCTGGGGCACGATAACTGGTATCGGCAAGGGCGAGCGGCGATTTCGTTGGGTGGGTGTTCGATTGCAGTAGGGCTGGGCGTGGCGGCGCTGGTGCTGTTTGGCTACTGGGCGTAAGCCGTCAGGGTCGGCAGGATGCAAAGCCAGTACCCCTGCCAAATCAAGGCTTATGTCCGAATAGCCCGGACACGCAGGCAAGGAGCAACCAGCCTGATAGGCAAGAGGCTATAAAACTCACTGCCAGATGCATTGCCAAACTCACCTCTCCTGATGAAGCCACCAGCAGGCTAACGCCCCCACCGCACGCAAAGAGCAATGTGTTGCTGACCGATGCAGCAGCCCCTGCGCGATCGGGATGCCGACTGAGTGCGTACGTGGTTGCAGCCGGGCGGACGATCGTCGTGCCGATTGTGCATAAGGTTAATGGCAATACAAGATCGATGAGCACCAGTGCACCGCTTGAAATAGCAAGGTGCAGGGCAATGCCAGCGGTGCCTATCAGTGCAAATCCACAACCAATCTGCGCCTGTGTACTCATACTTCGATTCAGCGAATTGGCAACTACACCGCCGACCATGTAGGCCAACCCATACAAGAGGAACGCCATGGAGAAGGCGAACTCCGTCAACCCTAGCGGCCCCATCAGCAACAAGGGGGATACGACAACAAATGAAAAGTGACAGGCAAATGCCAAACAGGAGAAGAACGAATACACAAGAAACTTTCTGTCCTTCAGAATCTGGCAATAGCCAGGCAAAAAACCTCCCCGATAGCGAGAGGCTCTATTTTCACCCAATAACATCAAACAAAGTAACAGCACCAATACTGCCAGCATGACAAACGCCTGAAAACTCCCCTGCCACCCCCAATATTGCTGAAGCACGCTGCCTGCTAACGGCGACAACGCGATAAAGACGCCGCTTGCACTGGTCAGAAGAATTCGCATCGCATTGCGCTGCTGGCCACTGTAACTATCCTGCACCAGCGCTTGGCTTAGTACGAAACAGCCACAGCCCATGGCCTGCAACAGGCGAAACACCATGAAGGTCTCATAGTGAGTGGTGCGCATGCAGCCGATTGCCCCTGCGATGCCTACCAAGAGCCCAGCGATCAGCAAGCGTTTTCTTCCCACACAATCGGAAAGCGGGCCGATCACCGCTTGGGATAGAGCCACACCCAGCGCAAATAAACTCACTGAATAGGCAATGCGCTTTGTATCGACTGCATAATACTCAGCCATCTGCGGAACAGAAGGCAAAATGACGTCGAGTGGGAATACACCCAGCAGACTGATAAGAATGAGTAAAATCGACAGGGCAGTAGTTTTAGCAGGCACGCCACCCACTCCGGTTACTGACGACAGGGCGCTGACCAACACGCCTAACCGTTCCACTATTTTTTTCAATGCATATACGAACCCACACAGGCAATACACACAAGCGGGATTACTGAATGAAACACCCTAAAAACGTGTAGGATTCTTGAACCCAACATCGTACTAGTCCGTCCTGACCCGCCCATTCCAGTTCGATCTATCAACTGCTTAACCAGCCTGGAATTAACTTCCCAACAATAGGAAATCATTGAGGGTGCTGTTTTTGTACACAGCCTCCCCCGCGAGGGGTGTACAGTACCCCCCCACAACAAAGCCCAAGGAGCCACGCCAATGACCGTGACGCTGTCCCCTCTGCAGATCGACTGCGCTTTCGATTCCGGCAACATCCAGGTCCTGGATGCCAGTAACCCTGCCCAGGTCCACCTGGCCATTCGCCCGGACACCCACAGCGGCCACTTCCAGTGGTTCCACTTCAAGGTCAGCGGCCTCACGCCCGGTCAGGTCCATCGCTTCAGCCTGGACAACGCCAGCGAGTCTTCCTACAAGAACGCCTGGGCCGGCTATAACGCCGTGGCTTCGTACGACCAGCAAACCTGGTTCCGTGTGCCCAGCCAGTTCGATGGCAAGGCACTGGCCTTCGAAGTGAAAGCCGAGCAGGAGCAGATCTGGTTCGCCTACTTCGAGCCCTACCCGCGTGCGCGCCACAACCAGTTGATCGAGCGTGCCCAGCAGATTCCCGGTGTCGAACTGCTGGCCCATGGCCGCAGCGTGCAGGGCCGCGACATTCCGCTGTTGCGCGCAGGCGACGGAGCCGCAGGCAAACGCAAGCTCTGGCTGATCGCCCAGCAGCACCCGGGCGAGCACATGGCCGAGTGGTTCATGGAGGGGGTGATCGACCGTCTTCAAGCCAATGAAGCCGTCGTCCAGCAATTGCTGGCCAAGGCTGACCTGTACCTGATCGCAAACATGAACCCGGATGGCGCCTTCCTCGGCCACCTGCGCACCAACTTCAAGGGCCAGGACCTCAACCGGGCCTGGCAGGACGCCAGCGTCGAGGCTAGCCCGGAGGTGTTCTTTGCCCAGGCGCAGATGAAGCAGTACGGGGTGGATGCGTTCATCGATGTGCATGGGGATGAAGAAATCCCGCACGTGTTCACCGCAGCGTGTGAGGGTAACCCGGGGTACACGCCACGCCTGGTCAAGCTTGAGGAGCAGTTCCGCAGCACCTTATGCAGCGTTACGCCTGACTTCCAGACCAAGTATGGCTATACCCGCGATGAGCCGGGGCAGGCCAATACGACACTGGCGTGCAATGCGGTGGGCATGGCGTACGACTGCCTGTCGCAGACCCTTGAGATGCCGTTCAAGGACCATGACGATGCGCCCAACCCGGTGACCGGCTGGTCGGGAGAGCGGTCCAAGGCATTGGCAGGGGCGGTGCTGGAGACCTTGCTGAAGATGGCTGACGATTTGCGCTGATCAATGCTGGCCTCTTCGCGAGGCCAGCCCGCTCCAATACCCTCGCTCATATCTCTATATAGTGTCTGCGAGCTGTCCCGGTACAAACCGCAGACATCGTCTGGCACTGCCCACAGCAAAGAAATTTTCGGCTGGCATCGAACCCAAGCGCCTCCCGTGCCTCCAATGGCCATAGGCCGGCAAAGCAGTGCGCATTCTGTTACGGTGCGCAGCAGCCACCGAGCCCGCATCAGACGCATGCGCGCCATGCATGGACGAACATGACAGGAGCGTATCCATTGACGACCACCGACATCGCACTCGCCGAAGCCGTGGAACGCTGCGCCCAGGAGCCGATCCAGGTACCCGGCAGCATCCAGCCACATGGTTTTCTGCTGGTGCTGGATGAACAGGACCTGCGTATCCTCCAGGCCAGCGACAATGTCGAACGCTGGCTCGGTGTGCCCGCCCTTGAGCTGGTGGGATGCACCTTCGCCGACGTGGTCAGCGACAGTTTCGATCTGCGTTCCCATCTTGAGCGCCTGCCCGGCGACGATGTATTCCCCTTCCACATCGGCGATGTGCTCCTGCGTAATGGGGCACCCTGCAACGACCGGCTGCGCCTGCTGACCCATCGCCATGATCAGGTACTGATCGCTGAGTTCGAGCCCGTTCGTCAGCCTGTCGGCCCGGTCGACCAAGGCGATTATTACCCCCTGGTGCGGGGTTTCGTCAGTAGCCTGAACAACGCCGCAACCCTGGAAGCGTTGCTGCAGCAGACTGTATTGCAGATAAAGCGAATCACCGGTTTTGGCCGGGTCAAGGCCTACAGCTTCGATAAAGAGGGCAATGGCCAGGTGCTCGCTGAAGTGGCTGATGCCGGCTATCCACGCTACTTGGGTTTGTGCTTCCCCGCGTCGGACATTCCCCGCCAGGCCCGCGAGCTCTATCGGGTCAACCGCATTCGTGTGATCGAAGATGCCGACTACCAGGCCTCACCGCTGGTGCCGGCGGCCAACCCGCGCACCGGCAAGCCGCTGGACATGAGTTTTGCCGCGTTGCGCAGCGTGTCGCCGGTGCACCTGCAGTACATGCGCAACATGGGCACCCTGGCGTCGATGTCACTGTCGATCGTGGTCGATGGGCAACTGTGGGGGCTGGTGTCGTGCCACCACGAGCAACCTCGACCGGTCGACCTGCGCACCCGCACAGCCTGCGAGCTGCTGGCCAGTGTGCTGTCGCTGCAGATCGAGTCGCGTGAGGCCCACGCCAATACCCGGAAGCTGCTCGACCTGCGCCAGCACATCGTACGCATGATCTCCTCGATGGCCGACCATGACAGTGTCAGCGAGGGCCTGCGCGCGCAGCCCGAGGTGCTGCTGGCCTTCGCCGGGGCAAGCGGCGCAGCGGTCATTTCCGCCGAGCGCTGCGACCTGATTGGCCAGACGCCGCCGGCAGCGCAGGTCACTGCGCTGGTGCACTGGCTGGCCCAGCGTCATGATGAGACGGTGTTCCACAGTGACAACGTGCGCCGCGACATCGACGAACTGCCCGAGCTGGCCGAGCATGCCGGTGGCGTGCTGGCAGTGGCCATTTCCCAGATCCACTCGCACTACCTGCTGTGGTTCCGCCCCGAGCAGGTGCGCACGGTCAACTGGGCCGGACGGCCCGACAAACAGATAGGCCCGCAGGGCGCGCTGAACCCGCGGCACAGCTTCGAACACTGGCAGGAACAGCTGGGCGGCTACTGCGAGCCATGGGACCCGCTGACGATCGAAGGCGTGGTCGAACTGCGCACCGCCGTGCTCGGCATTGTCCTGCGCAAGGCCGAAGAGCTGGCGCAACTGGCCAACGAGCTGCGCCGTTCGAACAAGGAGCTCGAAGCCTTCAGCTACAGCGTGTCACACGACCTGCGCGCACCGTTGCGGCATATCGCCGGTTACACCGAACTGCTAGGCGAAATCGAAGGCCAGGGCTTGAGTGAACGCGGCCGGCGCTTTCTCAAGCACATCGAGGAAGCTGCGCAGTTCGCCGGCAGCCTGGTGGATAACCTGCTCAACTTCTCGCAGATGGGCCGCTCGGCGCTACGCCTGTCGGATGTTGACCTCAATGCGCTTGTAGAAGCCATCCGCCAGGAACTGGCGCCCGATTATGAAGGGCGCGAGATCGTCTGGGACGTCGCACCACTGCCCAAGGTGATCGGTGACCCGGCGTTCATCAACCTGGCGCTGCATAATCTGATCGCCAACGCTATCAAGTACACCCGTGGCCGCGAACCTGCGCGCATCGAAATCGGCGCACACCAGCACGCGGAGGAAATCGAAGTCTATATTCGCGATAATGGCGTGGGCTTCGACATGGCCTATGCCAACAAACTCTTCGGGGTGTTCCAGCGGCTGCACCGCATGGAGGATTTCGAGGGCACCGGAATAGGTCTGGCCAGCGTGCGGCGGATCATCGAGCGCCATGATGGCCGAGTCTGGGCCCAAGGCCAGGTCGACCAGGGCGCCAGCTTCCATTTCACTCTTCCACGTCATCCAGAAACAAACTGAGGCACCGGTTCAATCATGCTCAAACCTATCCTGCTGGTAGAAGACAACCCCCGGGACCTGGAGCTGACGCTCCTGGCCCTGGAGCGTAGCCAGTTGGCCAACGAGGTCATCGTTCTGCGCGACGGCGCTGATGCCCTCGACTATCTGCTACGGCGTAACGCCTATGCCGCGCGCGACGACGGCAACCCCGCCGTGTTGCTACTGGACCTGAAACTGCCCAAGGTCGATGGCCTGGAAGTGCTAAGGGAGGTGCGTGCCACCCCCGAGCTGCGCAGCATCCCGACGGTGATGCTGACCTCGTCGCGGGAAGAGCCCGACTTGCTGCGGGCTTATGAACTGGGGGTCAACGCCTACGTGGTCAAGCCCGTGGAGTTCAAGGAGTTCGTCGCGGCGATTTCCGACCTCGGCGTGTTCTGGGCCGTGCTCAACGAACCACCACCTGGCTCGCTACGCCTCAACCGGCGTGGCAGCAACTGAGGCCCGCCGCGAACATGCTGCCAACGCCGCTCAAATTACTGATGGTCGAAGACAGCTCGCTGGATGCCGAGCTGACCTTGCTAAGCCTGGAGCGCAGCGGACTGCAGCTGCAGTCGCAGCTGGTGTTCGATCATGTCGCCGCCGAGCATGCCCTGCACGAAGCCAGCTATGACCTGATCCTTTGCGACTGCGTGCTGCCCGGCTCGTCCGGTACCGACGTGCTGGCCATCGCCCAGCGCCTGGCGCCGGATACGCCGTTCATCTTCCTGTCGGGCATATACGGTGAGGAGCACGCGGTGGAAATGATCCGCCTGGGTGCCACCGACTACGTACTGAAGAAAAACCTGTCGTTGCTGCCCAAGGCAGTGCGCAGGGCGCTTACCGAAGTGCAGGAACGTCAGCGTCGCCGCCGTGCCGAAGAAGCCCTGGCGGACCTTGAGGCACGCGCCCGGATTGCCATCGATGCAGCCGGCATGGGTACCTGGGACTTTCGCCCGGAAGAAGGGCTGCTGATCTGGGACGACCGCTGCAAGACGCTGTTCGGTCTGCCGGTAGACACCGAGATGAGCCTTGACGTTTTCTATGCCGGCATCTATCCAGAAGACGTGCAACGGGTGCGCGAAACGGTGGAATACGCCATGCGCCCGGACAGCGACGGGCTTTACCGGGCCGAATTTCGCATTGCCCAACCCAACGGCCTGGAACCGCGCTGGCTGCTCAGCAGCGGTCAGAGCCAGTTTGTCGATGGCCGCTGCACACGCTTTTCGGGCGTACTCCAGGACATCCACGCCCAGCGCCTGGCGACCCAGGCGCTCAAACAGCTCAACGAAATGCTCGGCGAGCGGGTCGAGCGCCGTACCCGCGAGCGTGACCGGGCCTGGGAGCTTTCCCAGGACTTGCTCGCGGTGCTCAACAAAGACCTCACACCGGTCGCACTGAACCCTGCCTGGGAGGCCAGCCTGGGTTTCTCGCGCGAACGCCTGAGCCAGACCTCGTTATTGCAGTTGCTGCCCGAACCGGACCAGGAAGCACTGCTGACCGAACTCGCCTCCCTCGCCCATGGCCGCACCAGCGCGCGCTTCGTCGGCCGTATCCAGCATGCAGGCGGCCAGTTGCGCTGGCTGTCATGGGTGGTGGTACCGGAAGACACGCTGCTCTATGTGGTAGCCCGCGACATCACCAGCGAGCGCGAAGCAGCCATGGGCCTGGCCGACGCCAACGACCGCCTGCGCGAACAGATCACCGAGCGCGAGCGCATAGAGGCAGCGTTGCAGCAGATGCAACGGCTGGAGGCGGTCGGCCAGCTCACGGCGGGTGTTGCACACGACTTCAATAATCTGCTGACAGTCATCCTTACCGGCTCAAGCTTCCTTGAGCGCGACCTGGACAAAGGTGACCTGGAAAAAGCGCGCAAACGCCTGACGCATATCCGCGAGGCGGGTGAACGCGGCGCCAAGCTGACCTCACAGCTGCTCGCCTTCTCCCGCCGCCAGCGCCTGGAACCGGTACCGCTGAACCTCAACCGCACCTTGGGCGGCCTGGAGGAATTGCTGCGCCGCACCTTGGGCGGGAGCATTTCTGTGCGCCTGGACCTGGACCACAGCCTGTGGCAAGCGCTGACCGACCCGACCCAGACCGAAATGATCATTCTCAACCTGGCGATCAACGCCCGCGACGCCATGCCCGACGGTGGCCAGTTGACGCTGGCCACACGCAATACCCGGATCAAGGCCCGCCCGCAGCGGCCGGAAGACCCGGAGCCGGGCGAGTACGTGATGCTGAGCATCCGCGACACCGGCTGCGGCATGAGCGAAGAGGTGGTGGCCAAGGTGTTCGAACCCTTCTTCACCACCAAGGACATCGGCAAAGGCTCGGGCCTGGGGCTGGCCCAGGTGTTCGGCTTTGCCAAGCAGTCTGGTGGCGGTGTGCGCATCGACACCGCGCCTGGGCATGGCACCCAGGTTGCCGTTTACCTGCCCGCAGTGAAGCATGAGCTGGCGGCGGACCCGGTGATCCCGGCTGCGTCGCAGTCCATCAGCGACAGTGGCCGCGACCGCACGGTGCTGCTGGTGGATGACGACCACCTGGTGCGCGACATGCTCGGCGATGTGTTGCGCCAGTACGGCTATCAGGTACGCCAGGCACACAGCGGCGAACAGGCATTGGCCCAGCTGGACGACGAGATCGACTTGTTGCTGACCGACTTTGCCATGCCCGAATTCAACGGTGCCCAACTGGCTTTGGCCGCACGTGAACGGCATCCGCGCTTGCCGGTGGTGTTTCTGACAGGGTATGCCGAGCTGGAAGGGCTGGATTTGCCGGACAGCCTGGTGATGCAGAAGCCGGTGCAGGCTGAGGAACTGGCCCGCGTGCTGGATGAACTGCTGCGGGTGAACAGGTAATCGCGCTGTAGCTGACAGGGCCCATTGTCGTCAGCTGGCGATGGGCTTGCGCAAACGCCAGAAACGAAAAAACCCAGCGTCGATAGTCATCTGCACTGAATCAGGAATGGATGTTTAACGAGAAAATGGCAGGGGCGGCTGGATTCGAACCAACGCATGGCAGGATCAAAACCTGCTGCCTTACCGCTTGGCGACGCCCCTGTATCGGATGCAGCGTTAGCTGCTCTGACCATTCCAACTGAGTGACAACTGGGTTGTTGTCTTGGAATGCGCGGCACTTTAACAACATTCTTTGCACCTGGGAAGCCCCTTGCGCAAAAAAAATGCTTTAAAACAGCAGGTTAGTGTTTTGCGGGCCGTTCACACGCCGCAAAACGACCATCCGTCGCATTTAATCCGCTTGGCTTCAACACAATCGCATCGCGCCCTTCCAATCAGATAAGCCATTTGCATTGACCAAGGAGGATGCCATGCCCGTTTCCCACGACCTGTACCAGGACCTGCACTACCCCCGCGAGATCGTCCAGCAGCGCCGTCAACAGGACAAGACCCTTGACCGAATGCTCGACGAGTACGTCGACATCGACAACCAGGTACTGGCTGCCGAGGCGATTTCAGCAGGTAACTTTCAGGACGACGACCTGCGCCACCTCAAGGAGCGCCGGCTGGCCATCAAGTACATGATCGAGCGTCAGCTGGAACGCAAGGTTTGAGTTATCCGGCCAACTGATAGAAGCCCCGCACTTTTTCTATTGGTTAAAAGGGCCGACCTGGGGCAAGCTGCGCGCTGACCTTCCTGTGCCCAAGGAGCTTAGCTTTTGTCTGCCTGGATCCCCTCCCCCCTGCGCCAACTGGGCCAACGCCTGCGACCCGCCACCTCCAGCCAGAGCGAACTGCTCGCATGGTTCGAAGACAAGGCGCGCAGCCGTGGCTATCAGCTCAGCGCGGGCCAGCGCCGGGTCATCCAGGCCATGGCCGAGCAGCTTGCCCGCTTGCCCGGCGAACCACGCAGCCTTTACTTGTACGGGTCGGTTGGCCGCGGCAAGAGCTGGCTGCTGGACGGTTTTTTCCAGGCAGTGCCGATCGAGTCGAAAAAACGCCTGCACTTCCATGATTTTTTTGCCCGCCTGCACCAGGGCATGCACCGTCACAGGCTGCTGGACGATGCCCTTGGCGCCACGCTGGACGCATTGCTGGGCGACTGCAAGGTGCTGTGTTTCGACGAATTCCATGTGCATGACATCGGTGATGCCATGCTGCTCACCCGCCTGTTCAATGCCTTGTTCGCGCGTGGCATCTTCGTGCTGGTGACTTCGAACTACGCCCCCGAGGGCCTGCTGCCCAACCCGCTGTATCACGAGCGATTCCTGCCGGTGATCCGCCTGATCCATGGCCGCATGGAGGTCCTTGAAGTGGGCGGCGACACAGACTTTCGCAGCCTGCCGGCCAACCGCGAACACCAGCGCTTTACCCAGGGCCATTATGTATGGCCGGGCGGTGCGGCCCAACGCCTTGCGCTGAAGGTGCCGCCCGCGCACCCGCTCACGCTTGAGGTGAACAAACGCAACCTTCGCGCGCTCGCCAGTCACGGCAGGCTGGTGATGTTCGCCTTTGACGACCTGTGCGAGCAGCCCACAGCAGTGATCGATTATCTGCAGCTTGCCCAGCAATATGATGCCTGGATCATCGACGGGCTGGATGACCTCTCGGAGTGCTCATTGGCAGCGCAGCAGCGCTTCGTCAACCTGGTGGATGTGCTGTACGATCAGGACTGCCAGGTGACGGTGATCGGGCAGCGGCGGCTGGAAGAGAGCCTTGGCGGCACCATTGCCGACCTGATGCGCACCCGCAGCCGGCTGGGGCAGTTGCATCAGGTCGGCCCGCAGGATTTCATCGGCTGAACCCTCGCATTCACGCGCTAGCCAGGCCAACCGGTCAGCCTGCCCTGGGCAGGTCCGCCAGCACCGCTTCGATCTCTTTGAGCACCGCCGGATCATCCAGTGTCGAGGGCGGCACATACGCCTGGCCATCGGCGATTTTGCGCAGCACCGCCCGCAGGATCTTGCCCGAGCGGGTCTTGGGCAGCCGTTTCACCAAGCGCACCCGGTTGAAGCAGGCCAACGCGCCGATCGCTTCACGCACCCTGCCCACCAAGTCCACCAACAGTTGCGCCTCGGTAATGCCCTCCCCGTCCTTGAGCACTACCAGCGCCAAGGGCACCTGGCCCTTGATCTCGTCATGCACACCGATTACCGCGCATTCGGCCACCGCAGGGTGGCACGCCACCAGGTCCTCCATTTCGCCGGTGGAAAGGCGATGGCCGGAGACGTTGATCACGTCATCGGTTCGCCCCATGATGTAGACGAAGCCATCGTCATCCAGGTAGCCACCATCACCGGTGTGGTAGTAACCCGGGTAAGTCTGCAGATAAGCCTGCAGGTAGCGCTCATGATCGCCCCACAAGGTCTGGCTGCAACCGGGCGGCAGCGGCAGAGCGATGACGATGGCGCCCTGATGGTTCGGGCCCAGCAAGTGCCCATCGTCATCCAGCACACGTACGTGATAACCCGGCACCGCGCGGTTGCTCGAACCCGGACGCGCCGCGCTGCCCTCCAGCCCCACGCATGGCGCGGTGACTGGCCAGCCAGTCTCGGTCTGCCACCAATGGTCGTGCACCGGCTTGCCGGTAACCCGTTCCAGCCATTGGTGGGTGCTTGAATCGAGCTTTTCCCCGGCCAGGAACAACTGGCGCAGCGAACTCAAGTCATGCCGGCGGATCAGCTCGCCATCCGGGTCCTCCTTACGGATCGCCCGCATGGCGGTCGGCGCACAGAACAAGGCATTGACCCCATACTGCTCAACCACACGCCAATAGGCCGACGCATCCGGGGTGCGGATCGGCTTGCCTTCGTAGAACACCGTGGTGCAGCCGCTCATCAGTGGCCCATAGACGATCAGCGAATGGCCGACCACCCAACCCACATCGGAAATGCCCCACCACACATCACCGGCCTGCATGCCGTAGATGTGGCGCATGGCATAACAGAGGGCGACCGCGTTGCCACCGTTCTCACGGACGATGCCCTTGGGTTTGCCCGTGGTGCCAGAGGTGTACATGATGTAAAGCGGGTCTGCCGACTCCAGCTCGACCGCAGGCACCGGCTCGGCATTTACCAGCGCTTGCTGCCAGTCAAGGTCGCGGTTTGGCTGCAACCCGGCGCTGGCCTGGGGCCGCTGCAGCACCAGCACGTGGCGCGGCTGATGGCGAGCCAGTTGCAGCGCGCGGTCGACCAGCGGCTTGTACTCGATCACCCGGTCGAACTCCAGTCCGCAGGACGCCGTCAGCAGAAGGGTTGGCCGCGCATCATCGATACGCAGGGCCAGCTCGTTGGCTGCAAAGCCACCGAACACCACCGAGTGCACCGCACCGATACGCGCGCAGGCGAGCATGGCCATGGCCGCCTGCGGCACCATCGGCATGTAGATGATCACCCCATCGCCTTTGCCCACCCCCAGCTGGCGTAGCAACCCGGCCAGGCGCGCCACCTCGTCACGCAGCTGGTTGTAGGTGAACGCCTGCTGCACACCGGTCACGGGGGAGTCGTAGATCAACGCCATCTGCTCGCCACGGCCCAGCTCGATTTGCCGATCGAGGGCCAGGTAGCAGCTGTTCAGGCGGCCGTCGGCGAACCAGCGATGGGTGCCGTCCGGGTTTTCTTGCAGCGTCAGGGTGGGTTTGCGGTACCAGGCCAGATGTTCGGCCTGTTCGGCCCAGAAGGCAGCAGGGTCGGTAATGGAATGGGCGTAGCTGTGCTGGTAGGTCATGTTGATGGCAACCCGGTACTTGTTGTTATTGAAGGGCGAGCCTTGAGTATGGACCGCCACGCACCGGCCGCCATGGGACTAAAGTCACAACGCATATGCAGATTTGCAGCGCTGGCGAAAGCGCCCCATAACGGTGCAAAGCCTCTAGAATAGGCAACCCTTCCCGCCACAGAGCAGCCCATGGATATCGAGCAGGCCCGAACCTTTCTGGAAGTCGTACGGTGCGGCAGCCTCGTCGCCGCCGCCGAGCGCCTGTTCGTGTCACAGACCGCCATCACCGCCCGCGTGCAGCGCCTCGAGCAGCAACTGGGCTGCCAGCTGTTCGTGCGTAGCCGCAACGGCGCCAGCCTGACCAGTGATGGCGAAGCCTTCGTCAGCTATGCCAACCAGCTGGTGCAGACGTGGGAGGCCGCGCGCCGTGACCTACCGCTGCCTGAAGGCTGCCAGCAAGTGCTGCACGTAGGGGCAGAAGTGAGCCTGGGCAACCCGATGCTGCTTGACTGGGTCAGCGCCTTGCACTGCGCATTGCCCAGCCACGCCATCCGCAGCGAGGTCAGCGACGGTGAGTCCTTGCTGCGCAAGGTAGAGATGGGCCTGCTGGACGCCGCACTGGTCTATCAGCCCACCTACGGCCCGGGCCTGCAGGTAGAGCAGTTGATGGAAGAGAAGCTGATCCGCATACGCCGGGTCGAGCAACCCGACCCGTACATCTACATCGACTGGGGCGAGGCCTTCCGCCGCCAGCACGACGCCGCCCTGCCCGACTGCGCGCGACCGGCGCTGAGCTTCAACCTCGGGCCGCTGGCCCTGCAGTTCATTCTCGACAAAGGCGGCAGCGGCTATTTCCGTACCCGCGTGGTGCAGGCGTATCTGGACAGCGGGGTATTCGAGCGGGTGCCGCAAGCCCCAGAGTTCACCTACCCGACCTTCCTTGTCTACCCGCGCAAGCGCGACAGCGAGGCCCTGCAACAGGCCTTCGCGGTGCTGCGCCGGCTGGTGGCCTCCGGCGCCAGCGATTGGTCACAACGCTGGGACCCGCTGATCTGAAACGCTGCCAGCGCCACTGAGCAACTGGCGCTTGAGGCCGGCGATCAGGTCGGTCTGGGTGATCACACCGACCAACTGGTCGCCATCGATCACTGGCAGGCAGTGCAGCCCTTGCTCGCACAGCAGGGGCAGCAGGCGTTGCAATGGGTGCTGGCTGCTGACACTGATGACCTGCCGGCTCATCACCTGCTCCATACGCACGGCCTTGCCCGCGAAAAGCCCCCGCCAGCTGAACCGGCCACGCTGCATGGCCGGACCGAGCAGATCGCTGAGGCTGACGATACCCACCAGCTTGCCCTGTTGCAGCACCGGCAGGGTTTTCAGGTGATGACTGGCGAGCATCTTCCAGGCCTGTTCCAGGGTGGTGTCGGGGGCGGCGAACTGCACATCGCGGGACATCACCGAAGCTGCGCTGATCCCGCCCAGGCTACGCTGCAGGGCATGCTGCTCGGTGGCCAGGATGATGCGCTCCAGTTCATCGCGGGTGACGTCGACGAACTCACCCAACTCTTCCAACGCCTGATCCAGGTCCGCACCACTGACCCCGACCCGCTCGCTGGGCAACGGGTCGTGGGTGTGGTGCTGGTCCTTGCGTGGCGCAGCACCCTTGGGGTAATGCACGCCGGTCAAACGGTTGTAGACCACTGCCACCGTCACCAGAATCAGCGCGTTGAGCAACACGGGCTCCAGCAGGTGGTCGCCCAGCGCCGTCAGCCCTGAATCGGCCAGCACCGCGCTCACCGCAACACCGCCACCCGGCGGGTGCAGGCAGCGCAACAGGCACATCAGCAAAAGCGAGATGCCCAAGGCAGCCGCCGCAACCCACAGGTGGGGGCCGAACCCCTCGCGCATGGCAAGGCCCACTGCGCCCGCCAGCGCATAGCTGCCCAGCACTGGCCAGGGCTGGGCCAACGGCCCGGAATGCACGGCGAACACCAGCACTGCCGAAGCCGCAAGAGGGCCCAGCAGGTGCAAGGCGATACCAGGCCCGTAGGCCATACCGGTCAACCAGCCGGCGAGGAACAAACCGAGCAGCGCGCCGATGCCGGCACGCAGCCATTGTTTTGGAGGAATATTCAGGGGCGACGGCAACAGCCGCTGCAGGCGACTTTCGGAACGCAAGGCAGTCATTCAAGTAATCGTGTTTGTGGTTCTGATCAAAAGAAAGCCCAGCCGAACTGGCCTGGGCCCTAGGGGCTCCGTCCGTGGAGAGATGGAAACCGCAGGGTTTCGTCAGGGGATTGTGCCGCCCAGTGTCGGGCTTGGGCCAATTCAAAAAAATGCGGCTGTACTGCAGTTTTTTTGCAGTGCGGCTGCCGGCGACAGGGCCAGAGAGGGTCAGCGCACCTTGCGCGGTAAATCGATACTCACCCGCAACCCGCCCAAAGGGCTCTGGAGCAAGGCCAAAGACCCACCCCAGGCATCGACGATATCCCGCACGATTCCCAGCCCCAGGCCATGCCCATCCACTTGCTCATCCAGCCTCGAACCGCGCTCCAGCACCTGCAGGCGCTGGCTTTCAGGTATGCCCGGACCGTCATCGTCGACCCACACCTGATAGCCTTCGGTGGTCGGGGCTATGCCCAGGCGCACTTCGCTGTCAGCCCATTTGCAGGCGTTATCCAGCAGGTTGCCAAGCAGCTCCAGGAAGTCCTCCCGGTCCCAAGGCAGCAGTAACCCTGGCGGTACATCGCGCTCGAGCAGCAAGCCTTCGCCATGGATCATGCCCAAGGTGGCGAGCAACCCCGGAAGCTCGGTATCGCAGTCGAATTGAGCGCCAGGCAGCGCATCCCCAGCCAGGCGCGCCCGGTTCAGTTCGCGTGCCAGGCGCTGCTGGATCTGCTCCAGTTGCTCGCGCAGTTGCGCACGCACTTCGGGCAAGCCATTCAGGCGCTCGCTGGACGCCAGGCTCAGCAGCACCGCCAATGGCGTCTTCAATGCATGACCCAGGTTGCCCAACGCGTTGCGCGAACGGCGCAGGCTGTCTTCGGTATGGCTGAGCAGATGATTGATCTGACCTACCAGCGGTGCCAGCTCGCTGGGCACTTGGGCATCGAGCTGCGAGCGCTGGCCTTGCTGCAACTGAGCAATCTGCTGACGCGCCCGCTCCAGCGGGCGCAACGAGCGGGTGACGGTGATGCGCTGCAACACCAGCACCAGGATCAGCGCCACCAGGCCCATCCCCAGGCCGATCTGCTGCAGGCGCCGGAACCCCTCGCGCACAGGCGAGTAATCCTGGGCGACGCTGATCGAAATGTCCTGGCCCAGCCGCCGGTAATTGGCACGCAGCGCAAGCAACTGCTGGCCTTCCGGGCCCAGCTCGTGGCTATCGGAGAGACCGGGCGCGGCCGGTTTCGGCATGTCCAGGTCCCATAAAGAGCGCGAGCGCCAGGTGCCCTTGTCGAAATCGATGCGGAAGTAGTAACCGGAAAACGGCCGTTGATAGGCGGCGGAAATGCGCCGCTCATCCAACTGCAACCCCGAAGGCCCGCGCACCAGCGCCACCAGCAGGTTCTCGCTTTCCTTGCGCAGGCCGTTTTCCAGATAGCGCTGCAAACCGGCCTCGAACAACCACAAGGTAAGCTGCGCAAGCACCACCCCGACCACCACCAATACGGCTACAAGGCCCAGGCTCAAGCGTGCCTGAATCGATTTCACCCGGTGCTCCCGGCGTAGATGTAGCCTTGCCCGCGGCGGGTCTCGATGACACTGCGGCCCAGCTTGCGGCGCAAATGGTTGACGTGCACTTCGAGCACGTTGGAGTCACGCTCGGTTTCACCGTCGTACAAGTGCTCGGCCAGGTGGCTCTTGGAGAGGATCTGTTGAGGGTGCAGCATGAAGTAACGCAACAGGCGGAACTCCGCAGCGGTCAGCTGGACGTCCACCCCCTCGCGGCTCACGCACTGGCGGCTTTCGTCCAGGTGCAACCCGGCGGCTTCAAGACGGGGCTGGTTGGCAAGGCCCTTCGCCCGGCGCAGCAGCGCCTGAATGCGCAACTGCAGCTCTTCAGGATGGAAGGGCTTGCTCAGGTAGTCGTCGGCGCCAGCCTTCAACCCCTCGATGCGCTCGGCCCACGAGCCTCGCGCGGTCAGGATCAGCACCGGCGTGGCCAGACCTGCGGCACGCCACTGCGCCAGCACGTCCAGCCCCGGCAACCCCGGCAGGCCGAGGTCCAGAATGATCAAGTCGTAGGGTTCGCTCTGGCCCTGGTATACCGCGTCCCGGCCGTCGGCCAGCCAGTCCACGGCATAGCCCTGGCGCTGCAGGCCAGCGATCAGTTCGTCAGCCAGGGGGACATTGTCCTCGACAAGCAACAGGCGCATTCAGTCGTCTTCCTCGTCTTTGAGCAGGGCACCCGTGCTGGCATCGAGTTTGATCTCGCGCACCACGCCTTCGGTGGTCAGCAGCTCGACTTCGTATTCGTAGCGATCATCGTCTTCTTCCAGCTCCGCCTCCAGCAACCGCGCCCCGGGGTGGCGCCCCAGGGCGGTCTCGAGCAATTGCTCGAGCGGCAGAATCACGCCTTTCTGGCGCAACTGCAGGGCCTCATCCTGATCCAGGTCGCGAGCAACGGCCAAGGAGCAGACGGCCAGCAGCGAGAGCGCCAGGTAGCGCGCCGACCGGGTCAAGTGGATCATCAGCGGTCCTGTTCGTCCTTCAGCACTTCACCGGTCTTGGCGTCCAGGTCAACGTCCCATTCGACGTTCTGGGTGTCACGCATCTCGACCTTGTAGATGTAGCGACCGTATTCGTTTTCCAGCTCCGAATCGGTGACGGTGGCGCCCGGGTGCTTGGCAACGGCAGTGGCCTTGAGCTCATCCAGCGACTTGATGGTCTTGGCATTCACCAGCTTGACCACTTCGTCAGGCTGGACGTCCTTGGCCAGGGCGACGTTGGCACCGAAAGCAAGCGCAGCGGCAGTGAACAAGGCAGTCAGGGTTTTCATCAGGTTCTCTCCATCGAGGTGTGCAATTTGTCTACGGAGTTAAGATTATCCACCGGTCCTTAACTCAACCTGAAAATAGCTGGCGCCATGATAGCGCAGCGCATCAACCAGCGACTCCCTATAATGGCCCTCCTGTGAGTTGCGAGGCCGTCCATGAGCGCCATCCATATCAAGTACCCGGCTCTGACCCTGAAGGCCGGCAAACGTGCCCTGCAGCAGATCCGCGAACGCGGGCTGCAGGCAGCGGACGTCGGCGTGGTACCGGGTGCCGCTGGCGGGCCCAAACCACTGGGGATTCAGGGGTTGGACCTGGCGCTGTTCGGCGAGTGGCTGCCATCGGCGCCCCGCCAACGGGCATTGATCGGTGCATCGATCGGCTCCTGGCGCTTCGCCAGCGCCTGCCTCGATGACCCGATCGCTGGCATCCGCCGCCTCGGTGAACTGTATACCGAACAGGACTTCGCCAAAGGTGTGACCGCAGCCCAGATCAGCCGCAGCTGCCAGCAGATGCTCGACGACCTGCTGCAAGGGCGCGATGGGCAGATCCTGGCAAACCCGTACTACCGCCTGAACATCCTGGTGGTGAAGAGCCACGGCCATCTTGCCCACGACCACCGCGGCCGGTTGGGGATGGGGCTGGGCTCGGTGATCGCCAGCAATCTGCTGGGGCGCTCGCGCCTGGGCCGGCATTTCGAACGGGTCATCCTGCACGATGAGCGTGCCGCCCCGCCGCTGGATCAACTCACAGACTTTCCCTCACGCTACCTGCCACTGGGCCAGGGCAACCTGCGCCACGCCCTGCTCGCGTCCGGCTCGATCCCGATGGTCATGGAAGGCGTGCGCGACATCCCCGGTGCGGGTGCGGGCACCTACCGCGACGGCGGTTTGCTCGACTATCACCTCGACCTGCCATACCGCGGCGACGACCTGGTGCTTTACCCGCATTTCACCGACAAGGTCGTGCCTGGCTGGTTCGACAAGGCGCTGCCATGGCGCAAGGGCGATGCCACGCGCCTGCGCAATGTGCTGTTGGTGACGCCGTCACCGCAGTACCTGGCCGCACTGCCCTTCGGCAAGCTGCCCGACCGCAACGACTTCAAGCGTTTCATGGGCGATGCACCCAGCCGCAAGCGCTACTGGTACCAGGCCATTGCCGAAAGCCAGCGGCTGGGTGACGAACTGCTGGAGCTGATCGCCACCGGGCGGCTGCACGAACGCCTGCAAGCCTTGTAGCGACCATGCTGGTAGACTGCGCGCATCTTCGATACACACAGAGTTCTGACCGTGGAAATCTTTAAGGAATTTACCTTCGAATCGGCCCACCGCCTGCCTAACGTCCCGGCCGGGCACAAATGCGGCCGCCTGCATGGCCACTCGTTCAAGGTCGGCCTGCATCTGACCGGCCCGCTTGACCCGCATACCGGCTGGATCCGCGACTTTTCCGAAATCAAGGCGATCTTCAAGCCGATCTACGAGCAGTTGGACCACAACTACCTCAACGATATTCCAGGCCTGGAAAACCCCACCAGCGAGGTCATCGCCAAGTGGATCTGGGAGCAGGTCAAGCCGCTGCTGCCGGAGCTGTCCAAGGTGCGTATTCATGAAACCTGCACCAGCGGCTGCGAATACAGCGGCGATTGACTGGCGCTGCGCTACACGAGCACGGGGTCAAGCCTTGGCAACGAGCGGACGAGGGTGAGGCGGCACACAAGGGTTAGACACCTGCAGGCTGAACTGGCCACGCTCGCCTCGACGGTTGTTGAGGTATGCAACCCGCTCCACCCGTCGCCTCACTTGCCGACCGTCTGCGCTATAGAGCTTCAGGTTCAACAGCACTTGCCCTTCTTGCAACTCCTGTGGATCCAGGCCAGGGATATGCCACAGTGGCGTTCGCCGCCCGGCGGTCAGCTTGTACAGTGCCGTCTCCAGATCGACAGGCGGGTCGGCGGGTAGCACCACGGATGTCCCGAAGGGGTCTCGCAACGCCAGTCTGGCGGGGTCGTCCTTGCACACACCGGCATCCGAACGCGCCGGGTAAAAGCCCAGATAACCGTTCCGACTGACGTCGAGCCAGTATTCCAGTGAAGGCCAACGGTCGACGTTATTGCCCTCATATGCCGGGCGGATCTCGTAAACGAAGCCCGTTGCAAGTCGATAGACACCAAACCAGAAAGCGTCACAAAACGCACGCTTACGAGCCTCGCGCCCCCAGAGCGAGTCAATCAGGAGCGATTGCAACATTTCCTCGCCGTAGTCCAGGCTGGTCATCAGCCAACCATCGTCACCGTTCCAGTCATCGAATTCGACCCAGAACGGCCGGGTGATTTCATCATCGTCAATCTGGGCGGCCCGCAATGGTGCATCCAGCAATTGCCAGCGGCATGTCGCGGTAAAACTCAGCAGCGGTTCAAAACAAAGCTCCGCCATCATCCAAACTCCCTACGCTCGATAAAAAACGCACAGTGGCGCCTTTTCAAGGCAGGGGGCAGGAAGAAGGCTTACCTCAGTTCGGTACGCAGGAACCCCGGCGCGATATAGCGCTGGTAATGCGCCTCGGACAACAAAAAGAATTCGCGGTCGATGGCATCGCGCAACTGCGGCAGCTCCCAGTCCCGAAACTCGGGCAGCAACGCCATCCCGTACGCTTCCAGGTCGCGAATCAGGCGGGCACCGCGTGCAATCAGCTGATACGCCCAACAATACTCAGACTGCTGCTCGACAAAGCGGATGGAGCGCTGCTGCAGCTGCTGACGCAGCAGGTTCGTATCGAACACTTCCAGCTTGGCCATCATCACCTGTACCAGCAACTGTTCCAGGCGCAGCAAAACGGCACGCTTGTGATCGTCGTCGTAAGCGTTCCAGTGGATGACTTCGTGATGGAAACGCTTGCAGCCACGGCACACCGTGTCTCCATACACCGTGGAGCAAAGGCCGACGCAAGGGGTCTTGATGGACTGGTTGGGCATGGAAAAACAACGGCTTGGCGGTGGAACACAGGCCCATGTTAGCCCTTTGTCTAACCAGGGTCACTCGTTAAAGTCATGTTCGCCGCCTTACCTTCTGCGACAATTTGCCGTAGAATCATCCCGCCTTTTCAAGGCAACAATGTCCGTTGGAAGCTGTTTTCAAAGCGTCACGAGCACAGTTGATCCGGTAGAACGGCGTTGGCCCGGGCCATGCACCCCTCGCATGCCCGCGCCAGCCCTCATCAGCCCCCGTTCTGCAGGCGTAAAACTTTGAAAGCAGCTTCTGTAAGGATTCTCTGCGACCCTGGCTGGGCGGCCCAAGAAGCCGTGATGGCGCATGGGTGCAGAGAATGCTGGATGAGCGTCCCGGACTCCCTTTAGGGACCACTGATGAGGGTAATAACTGTGCTTGAAGCCTACCGCAAACACATCGAAGAGCGTGCCGCCCTGGGTATCGTGCCCCAGCCGCTGAACGCCGAACAAACCGCAGGCCTGGTCGAGCTGCTGAAAAACCCGCCGGCCGGCGAAGAAGCCTTCCTCGTAGACCTGATCACCCACCGCGTTCCACCAGGAGTCGACGAAGCTGCCTACGTCAAGGCCGCTTTCCTGTCTGCCGTGGCCAAGGGTGAAGCCAACTCGCCACTGATCGACCGCAAGCACGCCACCGAGCTGCTGGGCACCATGCAGGGCGGCTACAACATCGAAACGCTGGTCGCGCTGCTGGATGACGCCGAACTGGGCGCCGTCGCGGCCGAAAAGCTCAAGCACACCCTGCTGATGTTCGATGCCTTCCACGACGTGGCCGAAAAAGCCAAGGCGGGCAACGCTCACGCCAAGGCCGTGCTGGAATCCTGGGCTGCCGGCGAGTGGTTCACCTCGCGTCCGGCCATCGCCGACAAGTACACCCTGACCGTGTTCAAGGTGCCCGGCGAAACCAACACTGACGACCTGTCCCCTGCCCCGGACGCCTGGTCGCGCCCTGACATCCCGCTGCACGCCCTGGCCATGCTGAAAATGGCCCGCGACGGCATCGAGCCGCAGCAGCCGGGCTCGGTCGGCCCGCTGGCGCAAATCGAAGCGGTCAAGGCCAAAGGCTTCCCGGTCGCCTACGTCGGTGACGTGGTCGGTACCGGTTCTTCGCGCAAATCCGCCACCAACTCGGTGCTGTGGTTCTTCGGCGACGACATCCCGTACGTGCCGAACAAGCGCGCCGGTGGCTTCTGCTTCGGCACCAAGATCGCCCCGATCTTCTACAACACCATGGAAGACGCCGGTGCCCTGCCGATCGAATTCGACTGCACCAACCTGGGCATGGGCGACGTCATCGACGTCTACCCGTACAAAGGTGAAGTACGCCGTCACGACAGCGACGAGCTGGTCACCAGCTTCGAGCTGAAAACCGAAGTACTGCTGGATGAAGTCCGCGCTGGCGGCCGTATCCCGCTGATCGTCGGCCGTGGCCTGACCGAAAAAGCCCGTACCGAGCTGGGCCTGGGTGCATCCGACCTGTTCAAGAAGCCAGAGCAGCCTGCCGATTCCGGCAAGGGCTTCACCCTGGCTCAGAAAATGGTCGGCCGTGCCTGCGGCCTGCCCGAAGGCCAGGGCGTGCGCCCAGGTGCTTACTGCGAGCCGAAGATGACCACCGTCGGCTCCCAGGACACCACTGGCCCGATGACCCGCGATGAGCTCAAAGACCTGGCGTGCCTGGGCTTCTCCGCTGACCTGGTGATGCAGTCGTTCTGCCACACCGCGGCCTATCCGAAGCCGATCGACGTCACTACCCACCACACCCTGCCAGACTTCATCCGCACCCGTGGCGGCGTGTCGCTGCGCCCAGGCGACGGCATCATCCACAGCTGGCTGAACCGCATGCTGATGCCTGACACCGTCGGTACCGGTGGTGACTCGCACACCCGTTTCCCGATCGGCATCTCGTTCCCGGCCGGTTCCGGCCTGGTGGCCTTCGCCGCCGCCACCGGCGTCATGCCGCTGGACATGCCAGAGTCGATCCTGGTGCGCTTCAAGGGCAAACTGCAGCCAGGCATCACCCTGCGTGACCTGGTGCATGCCATCCCTTACTACGCCATCCAGCAGGGCCTGCTGACCGTCGAGAAGAAAGGCAAGAAAAACGCCTTCTCCGGCCGCATCCTGGAAATCGAAGGCCTGGACGAACTGACCGTCGAGCAAGCGTTCGAACTGTCCGACGCCTCGGCCGAGCGTTCCGCTGCCGGCTGCACCATCAAGCTGCCGGAAAAGGCCATCGCCGAGTACCTGAAGTCGAACATCACCCTGCTGCGCTGGATGATCGGCGAAGGCTACGGCGATGCCCGCACCCTGGAGCGTCGCGCCCAGGCCATGGAAGCCTGGCTGGCCAAGCCTGAGCTGCTGTCGGCTGACGCCGATGCCGAATACGCCGAAATCATCGAAATCGACCTGGCCGACGTCAAGGAGCCTGTGCTCTGCGCGCCGAACGACCCGGATGACGCCCGCCTGCTGTCGTCGGTACAGGGCGAGAAGATCGACGAAGTGTTCATCGGTTCGTGCATGACCAACATTGGTCACTTCCGCGCTGCCGGCAAGCTGCTGGAAAAGGTCAAGGGCGGTATTCCGACTCGTCTGTGGCTGGCTCCGCCAACCAAGATGGACGCCCACCAGCTGACCGAAGAAGGCTACTACGGCATCTACGGCAAGGCCGGTGCGCGCATGGAAATGCCAGGCTGCTCGCTGTGCATGGGTAACCAGGCACGTGTGCAGACCGGTTCGACCGTGGTCTCCACGTCGACCCGTAACTTCCCGAACCGCCTGGGCGACGCCACCAACGTCTACCTGGCATCGGCCGAGCTGGCTGCTGTCGCATCGATCATCGGCAAGCTGCCGACCGTCGAGGAGTACATGCAGTACGCGAAAGACATCGACAGCATGGCTGCCGACGTTTACCGCTACCTGAGCTTCGACCAGATCGCCGAGTTCCGCGAAGCTGCGGCCAACGCCAAGATCCCGGTTGTTCAAGCGTAATCAGCGGTACGCTACAAGAAAAAACCCCGGCATCAATGCCGGGGTTTTTTGCTTTTGCTCGCCTCAGATCACGAACAAATCCACAAACCGGTGCACCGCCGTTACCTCCAGCCGCTGCTGATCCTCGCACAGCTCGAAAATCTCCAGGCAACGCTGGGGCGCAAACCGCGTCGCCAGGTTGTCCCTGAACTTGGCCTCCAGCAAAGGGATGCCCTCGCCGCGCCGGCGCCGGTGCCCGACCGGGTACTCCACCACCACCTGCTCGGTACTGCTGCCATCCTTGAAGAACACCTGCAAGCCATTGGCGATCGAGCGTTTGTCCGGCTCCAGGTATTCACGGCTGAAACGAGGGTCCTCGACCACCTCCATCTTTTCGCGCAGACGGTCGATGCTCGGGTGGGCGGAGTGGAAGGCATCTTCGTAATGCTCGGCCACCAGATGGCCGAATATAAGCGGCACCGCCACCATGTACTGCAGGCAGTGGTCGCGATCGGCAGCATTGGCCAGCGGGCCGACCTTGGAGATGATGCGAATGGCCGATTCCTGGGTGGTGATGACGATACGGTCGACTTCGTGCAGGCGGTTGCGCACTTGCGGGTGCAGGCTGACCGCGGCTTCGCAGGCAGTCTGGGCGTGGAACTCGGCCGGGAAACTGACCTTGAACAACACGTTCTCCATCACGTAGCTGGCCAACGCCTGCGGTACCCGCAGCGTCTGCTGGGCAGACGGCTTGAGCGCCAGGTCATTGTTGGTATGGCTGAACGACACGTCATAAAAGCCCCACTGCGGCGCGGTCAGCACCCCGGGTACCCCCATCTCGCCACGCAGCGCGATATCGGCCAGGCGCACACCACGGCTCGAAGCATCGCCGGCGGCCCACGACTTGCGCGAGCCAGCGTTGGGTGCATGGCGGTAGGTGCGTAAAGCCTGGCCATCGACAAAGGCATGGGACAAGGCCGAGAGCAATTGTTCACGGTTGGCCCCCATCAGCTTGGCGCACACGGCCGTGGAGGCCACCTTGACCAACAGCACGTGGTCGAGGCCGACACGATTGAAGGCGTTTTCCAGCGCCAGCACACCCTGGATCTCATGGGCCATGACCATCGCCTCGAGCACTTCACGCATGAGCAGAGGGCCTTCACCTTTGGCTACCTGCTTTTGCGACAGGTGATCGGCCACCGCGAGGATCCCCCCAAGGTTATCGGAAGGGTGGGCCCACTCGGCGGCAAGCCAGGTGTCGTTGTAATCCAGCCAACGCACGGTGCAGCCGATATCCCAGGCGGCCTTGACCGGGTCGAGCCGGTAGCTGGTGCCGGGCACCCGGGCGCCATTAGGCACCACTGTTCCCTCCACCAGCGGGCCGAGGTGCTTGGTGCACTCTGGAAAGCGCAGGGCCAACAGGCCGCAGCCCAAGGTGTCCATCAGGCAATTGCGCGCGGTGTCCAGCGCCTCGGGGGATTCGACGCGGTAGGTGAGAACGTAATCGGCAAGGGTTTGCAGCACCCCGTCGTAGTCAGGACGCTCGTTCAGGTCCACGTTGGCGCTCATTTGCAGCTCCTTTGATTGGGGCTGCTACGCAGCCCATCGCCGGTGAACCGGCTCCCACACGGTCAATGCAGGAACCGGATTGCCAGCGACGGGCCGCGCAGCGGCCCTGCTGGTTCAAAGCCAAGCGCCAATGGTGCGTCAGAAGCTGTCGCCAGGCACCCTTACCCAGCCTTCCATCAACACCCGGGCACTACGACTCATGATTGCCTTGGTGACCGTCCACTCACCATCCACCTGGCTGGCCTGAGCCCCGACCCGCAAGGTGCCGGAGGGATGGCCGAAGCGCACGGCACTGCGCTCGCCCCCGCCAGCAGCGAGGTTGACCAACGTACCTGGAATGGCAGCAGCGGTACCGATGGCCACCGCAGCAGTACCCATCATCGCGTGGTGCAACTTGCCCATGGAAAGTGCACGCACCAGCAGGTCGATGTCAGCCGCCTCGACAGCCTTGCCACTGGACGCAGTGTAGGTGCTTGGCGGCGCAACGAAAGCCACCTTCGGCGTGTGCTGACGCCCGGCCGCCTGGTCGACATGCTCGATCAGCCCCATGCGCACGGCGCCATGGGCACGGATCGCCTCGAAACGCGTCAGCGCCTGGGCATCGCCGTTGATCGCATCCTGCAGCTCGGTACCGGCATAGCCGACATCGTCGGCATTGACGAAAATGGTCGGGATCCCCGCGTTGATCAAAGTGGCTTTGAAGGTACCGACACCGGGCACCTCCAGGTCATCCACCAGATTGCCGGTAGGGAACATCGCCCCGCCGCCTTCGCCCTCATCGGCCGCCGGTTCAAGGAACTCCAGCTGCACCTCAGCCGCCGGGAACGTCACACCGTCGAGTTCGAAGTCGCCGGTTTCCTGCACTTCGCCCTCGGTGATCGGCACATGAGCGATGATGGTCTTGCCGATATTGACCTGCCAGATACGCACGGTGGCAATGCCATTACGCGGGATGCGCGACGGCTCGACCAAGCCACTGCTGATGGCGAACGAGCCGACAGCAGCAGACAGGTTGCCGCAGTTGCCGCTCCAGTCGACGAAGGCCTTGTCGATGGCTACCTGGCCGAACAGGTAGTCGACGTCGTGCTCGGGCTTGGTGCTAGGTGAAAGGATCACGGTCTTGCTGGTGCTTGAGGTGGCGCCGCCCATGCCGTCGATCTGCTTGGCGTAGGGGTCGGGGCTACCGATGACCCGCAGGAGCAGTGCGTCACGGGCCGGCCCTGGGACTTGGGCTCGTTCAGGGAGGTCTTGCAGGCGGAAGAACACGCCTTTGCTGGTGCCGCCGCGGATGTAGGTGGCGGGGATCTTGATTTGTGGTGCGTGTGCCATGGTTGTGCTGTCCTGATAGTCCGGCGAAATACCCTTGGGGCTGCTTTGCAGCCCTTCGCGACGCAAGGCCGCTCCTACAGCCCCGGTAGGAGCGGCCTTGCGTCGCGAAAGGGCCGCGTTGCGGCCCCGCTTTTCAAGCTCAGGCGGTGGCTTCGAGGAAATCCTGGGCGAAGCGCTGCAATACCCCGCCCGCCTCGTAGATCGACACCTCTTCGGCGGTATCGAGCCGGCAGGTCACCGGTACCTCGACCCGTTCGCCATTGCTGCGCGTGACCACCAGCGTCAGGGTTGCACGCGGCTTGCGCTCACCTGCCACGTCATAGGTCTCGCTGCCATCCAGGCCCAGGGTCTTGCGGTCGGTGCCCGGCAGGAATTCGAGCGGCAACACGCCCATGCCCACCAGGTTGGTGCGGTGAATGCGCTCGAAGCCTTCGGCCACGATCGCCTCGACGCCCGCCAGCCGCACGCCCTTGGCCGCCCAGTCGCGGGACGAGCCTTGCCCATAGTCGGCACCGGCAACGATGATCAGCGGCTGCTTGCGCTGCATGTAGGTTTCGATGGCTTCCCACATCCGGGTCACCTTGCCCTCCGGCTCCAGGCGCGCCAGCGAACCCTGCTGCACGCTGCCATCGGGTTTGCGCACCATCTCGTTGAACAGCTTGGGGTTGGCGAAGGTGGCACGCTGCGCCGTCAGGTGGTCGCCGCGGTGCGTGGCGTAGGAGTTGAAGTCCTCCTCCGGCAGGCCCATCTTGGCCAGGTATTCACCCGCCGCGCTGTCGAGCAGGATGGCATTGGAAGGTGACAGGTGGTCGGTGGTGATGTTGTCGGGCAGCACCGCCAACGGACGCATGCCGCGCAACGTGCGCTCACCGGCCAGGGCGCCTTCCCAGTAGGGCGGGCGGCGGATATAGGTACTCATCGGGCGCCACTCGTAAAGCGGCGCCACTTTCGGCCCACGGTCTTGCTCGATAGCGAACATCGGGATGTAGACCTTGCGGAACTGCTCCGGCTTGACCGCAGCGCGCACCACCGCGTCGATCTCTTCGTCGCTTGGCCAGATGTCCTTGAGGCGGATTTCCTGACCATCGACTACGCCCAGTACATCCTTCTCGATGTCGAAGCGGATGGTACCGGCAATGGCATAGGCCACCACCAGCGGCGGCGAAGCGAGAAATGCCTGCTTGGCGTACGGGTGGATGCGCCCATCGAAGTTGCGGTTGCCCGAGAGCACCGCCGTCGCGTAGAGGTCACGGTCGATGATTTCCTGCTGGATCACCGGGTCCAAAGCACCGGACATGCCGTTGCAGGTGGTGCAGGCGAAGGCGACGATACCGAAGCCCAGTTGCTCCAGCTCCTTCTCCAGCCCCGCTTCCTCCAGGTACAGCTGCACGGCCTTGGAGCCGGGCGCGAGCGACGACTTGACCCACGGCTTGCGCGCCAGGCCGAGCTTGTTGGCATTGCGCGCCAGCAGGCCAGCGGCGATCACGTTGCGCGGGTTGCTGGTGTTGGTGCAACTGGTAATCGCAGCGATGATCACTGCGCCGTCAGGCATCTGCCCCGGCACCTCATCCCAGGCGCCGGCGATGCCCTTGGCTGCCAACTCACTGGTGGCAACCCGGGCATGCGGGTTGGACGGCCCGGCCATGTTGCGCACCACGCTCGACAGGTCGAAGTTCAGCACGCGTTCGTATTCGGCCGTGGCCAACGCGTCAGCCCACAAGCCCGTGGCCTTGGCGTAGGTTTCCACCAGTTTAACCTGCTGATCTTCACGGCCGGTCAGCTTCAGGTAGTCGATGGTCTGCTGGTCGATGGCGAACATCGCAGCGGTTGCACCATATTCCGGCGCCATGTTGGAGATGGTCGCACGGTCACCGAGCGTCAGGGCGCGTGCACCTTCGCCGTAGAACTCGAGGTAGGCGCCAACCACCTTCTGCTTGCGCAGGAACTCGGTCAAGGCCAGCACCAGGTCGGTGGCGGTGATGTTGGGCGCCAGCTTGCCGCGCAGCTCCACGCCGACAATTTCCGGCAGGCGCATCCACGAGGCACGGCCCAGCATGACATTTTCAGCTTCCAGGCCGCCGACGCCGATGGCGATCACGCCCAGCGCGTCGACATGCGGGGTATGGCTGTCGGTGCCCACGCAGGTATCCGGGTAGGCCACACCGCGATCGCTGTGGATCACCGGCGACATTTTCTCCAGATTGATCTGGTGCATGATGCCGTTACCGGGCTGGATCACATCGACGTTCTTGAACGCCTTCTTGGTCCAGTTGATGAAATGGAAGCGGTCTTCGTTGCGACGGTCTTCAATGGCGCGGTTCTTGTCAAAGGCCTGCGGGTCGAAACCACCGCACTCGACGGCCAGCGAGTGATCGACGATCAGTTGCACCGGCACGACCGGGTTGACTGCCGCCGGGTCGCCACCTTTCTCGGCGATGGCGTCACGCAGGCCGGCGAGGTCGACCAGCGCGGTCTGGCCGAGGATGTCGTGGCACACCACGCGCGCCGGGAACCACGGGAAGTCGAGGTCGCGCTTGCGTTCGATCAGCTGGCCGAGCGAGGCGTTCAGGGTTGCAGGGTCGCAGCGGCGCACCAGGTTTTCGGCGAGCACGCGCGAGGTGTAAGGCAGGTTGTCGTAGGCACCGGGCTTGATGGCCTCAACCGCGGCACGGGCATCGAAATAGTCCAGGTCAGTGCCTGGCAGGGCTTTGCGGTATGCAGTGTTCATAGAATATCGGCTCGGTCACGGTACGGTCGTGGATGAACGCACAGGCCCTGCAATCACTGTGGGAGCCAGCTCCCACAGGGTCGCTATAGGGCCTGTTGTTTCAGCGCTGCTCGATTGGCACGAACTGGCGCTGCTCGACGCCGACATACTCGGCGCTCGGGCGGATGATGCGGTTGTTGGCGCGCTGTTCGAACACGTGCGCTGCCCAGCCGGTCAGGCGCGAGCAGACAAATATCGGGGTGAACAGCTTGGTCGGGATGCCCATGAAGTGATACGCCGAGGCATGGTAGAAATCGGCGTTGGGGAACAGACGCTTCTGCTCCCACATGGTCTTGTCGATGGCTTCTGAGACCGGGAACAGCACCTTGTCACCGACTGCGTCGGCCAGCTGCTTCGACCAACCCTTGATCACCTCGTTGCGCGGATCGGACTCTTTGTAGATGGCATGGCCAAAGCCCATGATCTTGTCCTTGCGCTCGAGCATGCGCAGCAACTCTGCAGTGGCTTCCTGCGGGTTCTGGAAGCGCTCGATCAGCTCCATCGCCGCCTCGTTGGCACCGCCATGCAGTGGGCCGCGAAGCGAGCCGATGGCCGCGGTGATGCAGGAGTACAGGTCCGATAGCGTCGAGGCGCAGACCCGGGCGGTGAAGGTCGATGCGTTGAACTCGTGCTCTGCATACAGGATCAGCGAAACGTTCATTACCTTGACATGCAGCTCGCTCGGCTTCTTGCCGTGCAGCAGGTGCAGGAAATGCCCGCCCAGGGTGTCTTCATCGCTGGTGCAGTCGATACGTACGCCATGGTGGGTGAAGCGGTACCAATAGCACATCACCGCCGGGAACAGCGCCAGCAGGCGGTCGGTCTTGTCGTGTTGGGCGTCGAAGGTCAACTCCGGCTCCAGCGTACCCAGCACCGAGCAGCCGGTGCGCATGACGTCCATCGGGTGCGCGTCGCGCGGGATGCGCTCGAGCACTTCTTTCAGCGCCTGCGGCAGGTCGCGCAGGCCCTTGAGCTTGTGTTTGTAATCGGCAAGTTCTGCCTTGCTGGGCAACTCGCCGTATAGCAGCAGGTAGGCCACTTCTTCGAATTCGGCGCCTGCTGCCAGGTCGCGCACATCATAACCCCGGTAAGTCAGGCCGGCGCCGGCCTGGCCGACGGTCGACAGAGCGGTCTGGCCGGCCACCTGGCCACGCAGGCCTGCGCCACCGAGTACTTTTGCTTCGGCCATGGTGTTTCTCCTTTCTTGAATTTGTTATGGATATCGTTCTGGCTAAATCAGGGTGCCTGTACCGGCCCTATCGCCGGCATTGGCTCAACCTTTTTTCTGCGCAAACAAGGCATCGAGGCTCTGCTCGAATGCGTGGTAGCCAATGGCATCGTAGAGCTCCATGCGGGTCTGCATGGTGTCGATCACGTTTTTCTGCGTGCCGTCGCGACGCAGCGCGGTGTAGACATTCTCGGCCGCCTTGTTCATGGCGCGGAACGCCGACAGCGGGTAGAGCACCAACGACACGTCCACGCCAGCCAGCTCTTGGGTGGTGAACAGCGGCGTGGCACCGAACTCGGTGATGTTGGCCAGGATCGGCGCCTTCACCCGGTCGGCGAAGGTCTTGTACATCTGCAGTTCGGTAATGGCCTCAGGGAAAATCATGTCGGCGCCGGCCTCGATGCAGGCGGCGGCGCGGTCCAGCGCTGCGTTCAGGCCTTCCACAGCCAGGGCATCGGTACGTGCCATGATCACGAAGCTGTCATCGGTACGGGCATCGACCGCAGCCTTGATGCGGTCGACCATCTCCTGCTGGGAGACGATTTCCTTGTTCGGCCGGTGGCCGCAGCGCTTGGCGCCTACCTGGTCTTCGATATGGATGGCGGCGGCACCGAACTTGCTCATCGAACGCACCGTGCGCGCAACGTTGAAGGCCGAGGCACCGAAGCCGGTGTCGACATCTACCAGCAATGGCAGGTCGCAGACGTCGGTGATGCGCCGCACATCGGTCAGCACGTCATCAAGACCGGTGATGCCCAGGTCCGGCAAGCCCAGCGAACCGGCGGCGACACCGCCACCGGACAGGTAGATGGCCTTGAAGCCGGCGCGCTTGGCCAGCAGCGCATGGTTGGCGTTGATGGCGCCGACCACCTGCAGTGGATGTTCGGCGGCAACGGCATCGCGAAAACGCTGACCAGGGGTGCTCTTCACAGTCATTTCTCACCTCAAAGGCTATTGTTGTTGGCGTCCAGGTAGTGGCGCTCGATATTGCGTTTGGACGCGCCGATGTGGCGGCGCATCAGGAGTTCGGCCAGCTCGCCGTCACGATCGGCGATGGCATCGAGGATGCGGTGGTGTTCGGCGAAGGCCTGGCGCGGGCGGTTGGGCGTGGCGGAAAACTGGATGCGGTACATGCGCACCAGCTGGTACAGCTCGCCGCAGAGCATCTTGACCAGGGTCTGGTTGCCGCTGCCCTGGATGATCCGGTAATGGAAGTCGTAATCGCCTTCCTGCTGGTAGTAACCCACCCCCGCCTGGAACGCCGCGTCGCGTTCGTGGGTGTCCAGCACCCGGCGCAACTCGTCGATATCGCCTTGGCTCATGCGCTCGGCCGCCAGGCGGCAAGCCATGCCCTCCAGCGACTCACGGATTTCGTACAGCTCGATCAGCTCGGCATGGTTGAGCGACACCACGCGCGCACCTACATGTGGCACCCGCACCAGCAGGCGCTGGCCCTCCAGACGATGGATGGCCTCACGCAGCGGGCCACGGCTGATGCCATAGGTGCGCGCCAGCTCCGGCTCGGAGATTTTGCTGCCCGGGGCTATTTCCCCCTTGACGATCGCGGCCTGGATGCGCCGGAAGACATGCTCGGACAAGGTTTCCGTTTCATCCGGCGCTGAAGGGCTGGGGGTAATGAGGTCCAGCATATTGTTGACACCTTGATAAGCCATTGAGGAGAAACTAGCGAAGCAAGCCCATTCAGTCAAAGAGAAAATGAACATTGTCGACAATTGTCTGAGCGCGAACTTAGTGAGTGATGGCGTTGTCAGATCGCGACGCGCTGGCGCCAAGGCATCGGCGTGATAGAATGCCGCGCCTCCAACGGAGTATGGATAGCGTTTCTGTCATCCATTCATGTTGTTGACAGACGAACCGAGGAAGCTTGCGCAGTACCTGCCAGTCGCCTTGCCCCGAACCTTGCACAGCACCGCGCCAGGACTATGAGACTTACACCCGTTTTATTGCTGTCATGCCTCACCCTGCTGCCGGCCCTTGGCCAGGCGGCGGGCAAGACCGTGTACGGTCTTAACGAATACGCCCGCCTCGGGGACCTCGACCTGGAAGTGGCCGCCAAACTCGACACCGGCGCCAAGACCGCATCCCTGAGTGCCCGCGACATCAAGCGCTTCAAGCGCGACGGCGAGAGCTGGGTGCGTTTCTACCTGGCGATAGATGCCGCCCATTCGCACCCCATCGAACGCCCGTTGGCGCGGGTCAGCAAGATCAAGCGCCGCGCAGGCGACTATGATGCCGAATCGGGCAAGGCCTATACCGCCCGCCCGGTCATCGAACTCGAAATCTGCATGGGCCAGGCCCTGCGCACCATCGAAGTCAACCTCACCGACCGCAGCGCGTTCCAGTTCCCGCTGCTGATCGGTTCCGAGGCGCTCAAGCACTTCGACGCGCTGGTCGACCCAAGCCTTAAATACGCGGCCGGCAAACCTGCCTGTGCCACCGACGCTCCCAAAGCAGAGTAATCCCGATGCGCTCTCTTACCCTCCATCTGAAAGTCCTGATCACCGTACTGGTGCTGTTGGGCGTGGCGGTCACGGCCTATCAGATCTTCTTCCTCGGCATCCCGGTGACCGAAGACGAAACCGACGACCTTTGGAACATCGACGCCAAGGTCGAGTTCGTCGCCAGCAGCAAGGACCCGGTCAAGGTACAAATGTTCGTACCGCCGCTGAACCGCGACTATGTCAGCCTCAACGAGAGCTTCATCTCCAACAACTACGGGGTCAGCGTCAACCGCGCCGATGGCAACCGCAAGGTAACCTGGTCGGCCCGCCGCGCCAGCGGCAACCAGACCCTCTATTACCGCCTGGTGCTGACCAAGCGCTACAGCAGCGAAAAGGCCGCCATCAAAGGCCCGACCTTCCGTGACAGCCTTGCCGTAGAAGGCCCCGAGAAGATCGCCGCCGAAGCCCTGATGGCGCCGATCCGCCAGCACTCGGCGGACGTCGAGACCTTCGTCAGCGAAACCATCAAGCGGGTCAACAACCTCAACGACGACAACGTCAAGCTGCTGCTGGCCGGCGATACCTCGCCCATGAAGAAGGCCCAGGTCATCGACCTGCTGCTGTCGATCGCGCATGTACCGATGGAAAAGGTCCATACCATCCGCCTGGTGGCCGATACGCCGCAGTCCCCCGAGCTCTGGCTGCGCAGCTTCAACGGCAGCGACTGGCTGTACTTCAACCCGGACACCGGTGAGCAGGGCCTGCCCAGCGACCGCCTGCTGTGGTGGACCGGCGATGACAACCTGGTCACCGTCGATGGCGGCAAGAAAGCCAACGTCACTTTCAGCATGAACAACAGCGAGATGAACGCCATCCGCCTGGCCAAGCTGACCGACGAGAACACCGACGCCGACTTCCTCGAGTACTCGCTGTACGGCCTGCCGCTGCAGACCCAGCAGACCTTCATGATCATGGTGATGATCCCGATCGGCGTGCTGGTGATCCTGGTCCTGCGCAACCTGATCGGCATCCAGACCCTGGGCACGTTCACACCGGTACTGATCGCCCTGGCGTTCCGCGAGACCCAGCTGGGCTTCGGCATCGTGCTGTTCACCGTGATCACCGCATTGGGCTTGTCGCTGCGCTCCTACCTGGAGCACCTCAAGCTGCAGATGCTGCCGCGCCTCTCGGTGGTACTGACCTTCGTCGTGGTATTGATTGCCGCCATCAGCCTGTTCAGCCACAAGCTGGGGCTGGAACGCGGCCTGTCGGTAGCGCTGTTCCCGATGGTGATCCTGACCATGACCATCGAGCGCCTGTCGATCACCTGGGAAGAACGTGGCGGCGGTCATGCCATGAAAGTGGCGATCGGCACCCTGTTCGCAGCGTCGCTTGCCCACCTGCTGATGATGGTGCCGGAGCTGGTGTACTTCGTCTTCACCTTCCCGGCGGTACTGCTGATCCTGGTGGGCTTCATGCTGGCGATGGGTCGCTACCGCGGCTACCGCCTGACCGAGCTGGTGCGCTTCAAGGCATTCCTGAAGAAGGCTGACGCCTGATGTTTGGCCTGATCAAGACGTGGAAAGCCCTGGAGACCCGGGGCATCATGGGTATCAACCGGCGCAATGCCGACTATGTGCTCAAGTACAACAAGCGCAACCTGTACCCGATCGTCGACGACAAGATCATCACCAAGGAGCGTGCGCTGGCAGCGGGCATTCACGTGCCTGAAATGTACGGCATCATCGAGACCGAGAAGCAGATCGACAAGCTTCACGAGATCATCGGCGGGCGCAACGACTTCGTCATCAAGCCGGCCCAGGGGGCCGGCGGTGACGGCATCCTGGTGATTGCCGACCGCTTCGAGGACCGCTACCGCACCGTTTCCGGCAAGATCATCAGCCATGAAGAGATCGAGCATCAGGTCTCCAGCATCCTGACCGGCCTGTACTCGCTCGGCGGGCACCGCGACCGCGCGCTGATCGAGTACCGGGTAACCCCCGACCAGATCTTCAAGAGCATCAGCTACGAGGGCGTGCCGGACATCCGCATCATCGTGCTGATGGGCTACCCGGTAATGGCCATGCTGCGCCTGCCGACCCGCCAGTCCGGCGGCAAGGCCAACCTGCACCAGGGCGCCATCGGCGTAGGTGTGGACCTGGCCACCGGAGTGACCCTTCGCGGTACCTGGCTGAACAACATCATCAGCAAGCACCCGGACACCACCAATGCGGTGGATGGCGTACAGCTGCCGAACTGGGACGGCTTCATGAAGCTGGCAGCCGGCTGCTATGAGCTGTGCGGCCTGGGCTACATCGGTGTGGACATGGTGCTGGACCAGGACAAGGGGCCATTGATTCTCGAACTCAATGCCCGCCCTGGCCTGAACATCCAGATCGCCAACGACACCGGGCTGACCCAACGCACCCATGCCATCGAGGCGCACATCGAGGCGCTGGCCAAGGACGGTGTGACCGAGGATGCCGAACAGCGTGTCCGGGTCGCGCAAAGCCTGTTCGGGCACGTGCATCCGGGCTGATAGCTCTGCCCCCATCGCCGGCAAGCCGGCGATGGCTTCAACCCACTGCCTAAAGTCACACTGGCGCTAGGCGCATTTCCTGCGCAGGTCTACAATCGCCCTCCTCGCTTTTACATCGCCGTCCACACTGATGCCGACCTGTACGCTCTACCCCCTGCCCTATCAGCCCGACCCCGCCGCGTACTTCGCCCGCCTGCGCCAGGCGCCCGGGGCGATCCTGCTCGACAGCGCCCGCCCAGGCGCCGAGCGCGGCCGCTTCGACCTGCTCAGCGCCTGGCCGCTGCAACACTTGCAGGTACTGCCCGACGAAGATGGCCGGGCCTTCCTGCAACGGCTGCGCGCCAGCCTGAAACAACTGGGCCCTGCGCAGTTGCCAGGTGGTGTCGAGCTGCCATTTGCCGGCGGCCTGATCGGCTACCTCAGCTACGACTTCGGCCGACGCCTGGAGCACCTGCCCTGCCTCGCCACGGATGACCTCGGCCTGCCCGACGCCCAGCTTGGGTTGTATGGCTGGGCGCTGGTGACCGACCACCAGCATGACACCAGCCAACTGGTGTTCCACCCCCAGCTGGCTGATGACGAGCGCGAGCGCCTCATCGCCTTGTTTGAAGACACCGACAACGCTGCAAGCGGCGATTTCCGCCTGCTCGCCGCCATGACGGGTGATTTGCACCCAGGGCAATACGAGGCAGCATTCGATCAGGTACAGCGCTACATTCAGGCCGGCGATTGCTACCAGATCAACCTGACCCAACGCTTCCGCGCACCTTGCCAGGGCGACCCCTGGCGCGCCTACCAGGCCTTGCGCAAGGCCTGCCCGACGCCGTTCTCTGGCTACCAGCAACTGGCCGACGGCAGCGCACTGCTGAGCTTTTCTCCAGAACGCTTCATCTGCGTCAGCCAGGGGCAAGTGGAGACCCGCCCGATCAAGGGCACCCGCCCGCGCTCTGCCGACCCGGCAGAAGACGCCCGCAATGCCGAGGCGCTGCGCCACAGCCCCAAGGACCGCTCGGAAAACCTGATGATCGTGGACCTGCTGCGTAACGACCTGGGCCGCACTTGCCAGGTCGGTTCGGTGAAGGTGCCAGAGCTGTTCAGCCTGGAAAGCTACCCCAACGTGCACCATCTGGTCAGCAGCGTCACCGGGCAACTGGCCACCGACAAGGACGCCCTGGACCTGATCGGCGACAGCTTCCCAGGCGGCTCGATCACCGGCGCCCCCAAGATTCGCGCCATGCAGATCATCGACGAGCTGGAGCCCAGCCGCCGCGCGCTGTATTGCGGGTCCTTGCTGTACGTGGATGTGCGCGGTGAAATGGACAGTTCCATCGCCATTCGCAGCCTGCTGGTCAAGGATGGGCAGGTCAGCTGCTGGGGCGGCGGCGCGGTGGTGGCGGACTCCGACTGGCAATCGGAATACGAAGAATCGATCGCCAAGGTACGGGTATTGATGGAGACCTTGCAGAGCCTGTGACCCAGTGTTTGCCTGCGCCGGCCCAGGGCCGGTGCAGGCACAGCGTCTAGCCTGCCATTTTTTGTTACCATCACCTCATTACGAGCGCACAGCGCCACAGCCAAGATGGAAACCGCCTGATGAGCCAACCCTTCGACGTCGCCGCCCTGGCCGCGACCTACGCCAGCAAATCCCCGCAGGACATTCTCAAGCTCGCCTTCGAGCACTTCGGCGACGACCTGTGGATTTCTTTCAGCGGTGCCGAGGATGTGGTGCTGGTCGACATGGCCTGGAAGCTGAACAAGCAGGTCAAGGTGTTCAGCCTCGACACCGGCCGCCTGCACCCTGAGACTTACCGGTTCATCGACCAGGTGCGTGAGCAGTACAGCCTGCCAATCGAGATCCTCAGCCCGGACCGTGCCAAACTCGACCCGTTCGTTCAGGAAAAGGGCCTGTTCAGTTTCTACAAGGACGGCCATGGCGAGTGCTGTGGCATCCGCAAGATCGAGCCACTGCGGCGCAAGCTCGCCACTGTCAGCGCCTGGGCCACCGGCCAGCGCCGCGACCAGAGCCCAGGCACCCGCAGCCAGGTGGCAGCACTGGAAATCGACAGCGCGTTCTCCACAGCGGAACGCACCCTGTACAAATTCAACCCGCTGGCGCAGATGACCAGCGCGGAAGTCTGGGGCTACATCCGAATGCTCGAGCTACCGTACAACAGCCTGCACGAGCGCGGCTTCATCAGCATTGGTTGCGAGCCCTGCACCCGCCCGGTACTGCCGAACCAGCACGAACGTGAAGGCCGCTGGTGGTGGGAAGAGTCGACCCAGAAGGAATGCGGGCTGCACGCCGGCAACCTGATCAGCAAGGCCTGAAGGCAGCTGCAAGCCTCAAGCTATAATCTGCAAGTCCCAAGAAGAAAGAGCAGCCCACATGGGCTGCTCTTTCTGCTCTTTCTTGAAGCTTGAAGCTGCTTTTTCAGTGCACCGGCAACTCGACACCGGCAAACAGCTCTTCGAGTTCCTGCTTGTTGTGGCACTGGATCGCCTTGGCCATCACTTCACGCGTCAGGTGCGGCGCAAATTTCTCAATGAAGTCGCACATGAAGCCGCGCAGGAAGGTGCCGCGGCGGAAGCCGATCTTGGTGATGCTGGCCTCGAACAGCTCACTGGCATCAAGCGCCACCAGGTCGCTGTCCAGCTTGCTGTCCACCGCCATCTTGGCCACGATGCCCACGCCCAGCCCCAAGCGCACGTAAGTCTTGATCACGTCGGCGTCAGCAGCAGTGAACACCACCTTCGGCGTCAGGCCGCGGTGATTGAAGGCCTCATCCAGCTTGGAGCGGCCAGTGAACCCGAATACATAGGTGACGATCGGGTATTCGGCTACAGCTTCCAGCGTCAGCTTCGGCAATTTGGCCAGCGGGTGACCCTGCGGCACCACCACGCAGCGGTTCCACTTGTAGCACGGCATCATGATCAGGTCGCCGAACAGCTCCAGCGCCTCGGTGGCAATGGCAAAGTCGACGGTACCGTCCGCAGCCATCTCGGCAATCTGCATGGGTGAACCCTGATGCATATGCAGGGCGACTTCCGGGTACTGCTTGATGAAGCTGCTGATGACCGGCGGCAGCGCATAGCGAGCCTGGGTATGGGTGGTAGCGATGGACAGCGTACCCTTCTTCTCGTTGGAGAATTCCTGGGCGATCTGCTTGATGCTTTCGACCTTGCGCAGGATTTCACCAGCGGTGTTGATGATGCGCTCACCTGCCGGAGTGACACGGGTCAGATGCTTGCCGCTGCGGGCAAAGACTTCAACACCCAGTTCATCCTCGAGCAGGCGGATTTGTTTGCTGATCCCCGGCTGAGAGGTGTACAGACTCTGCGCCGTCGCGGAGACGTTGAGGTCGTGGTGCGCCACTTCCCAGATGTAGCGCAGTTGTTGAAGCTTCATAGGTTTCCCTCGAATCAGCGGTAAGTCAGCGGCAGCAGGCAGCGACGGGATATAACTATATTAGTGGTTCTCGAAATAAAACTAGAACTATTTTGTTACATGCCGCTCCGAAACTGCCCACCATCAGCTTCACGTTTTCCTACGGCCGAGATGCTGCGAAAGCGGCACCATGTACACCGGCACCGCAGACAACTGCAGCAAGCGCACAGCCGTTCGGCCAATCGGCACATCTACCCCAGCACCGGCGCTGTGGCTGCCGAAAATCAGCAAGTCCACGCTCAAACGTTGCGCCTGTTCCAGGATGACCTGCGCCGGATCACCCTGGCGCACCCGGACCGCCTTGATCACCGCCAGGTCCGCGTCCTCGCCCAGCTCCTCGCGAAAGTTCTCCAGCACACGCTGCTCGATGTTGGCCATCACCGTATTGACGCCCTCGCTATGCAACGCATCGAGCGTCTGCTCATCGAGGTAGCTTTGCAGGAGGGATTCGGCGAACTGCCCCATGGGTTCTACGGCATGAATCACATACAGTTCCGCGCCGAACGTGCGGGCCAGGGCCAAGGCATGCTGCATGACAAAAGGGGCGTAGACACCGAGGTCGGTGGCGTACAGCATGGAGCGGATCATTCGACCTCCTCGACTGCCGTGGCGGCAGAGCAAGCTTCAGCTTAGCAGCGCGCCGGGCGCTCGCTCGGCCGCCCGGCGCACTGCCAATGCGGGCTGTAGAGGTTTCAGCCGGCGCGATTGGCGCGATCGACGAAGGCCAGTGCCTGGTAGAGCATCTGCATGCGCGGCAGGCTGCACCCCGCAGCGTGCGCCCGGGCCAGAGGCTCGGCATAGATAGCCTGAAGCTCCAGCGGTCGCTGCTGGACGTGATCGTGGTACATGCTCGGCCAGTAGTCGGGCATCTGCTCGGTGACCCGGAACAAGTGCTCGGCATAACCGGCAGGCAGCTCGTGACCACAGGCGGCGGCCGCCTGGACCACCTCAGCCATCAACGCCCGAACCAGTTCACGGCTGTCGGCATCGGCCATCAGCGGTAAGGTACTGGCACCAAGCAACACCGAAAGGCCGTTGTAGGGGACATTCCACACCAGCTTCTGCCAGCGAGCCTGACCGAGGTCGTCCATGGCCTGGGAGTCGATACCCGCGGCGCGGAACAGCCTGGCGCCCTCCTCTACGATGCTCAGCCCCCCGTCGCTGGCGGGCCCGCTGTGATAGCCCAGGTTGACCGCACCCAGCGCCTGATGGCGTATCACACCAGGGCTCACGCGGTTGACACAGATAAAGCACAAGCCACCGAGCAGGTGCAGATTGCCGGGCAACGCTGGCCGCAACTGCTCCTCGACACCCAACCCGTTCTGCAGCAGCACCACCTTGGCATCGGGTGCCGATGCCTGCGCAATCAGCGGCGCCAATTCGCCATTGCTGGTGGCCTTTGCACCCACCAGCAACCAATCGCACGGCGGCATGTCGGCAGCGCTGGCATAAGCCTGCACCGGCATGCGCCAGTCGCCGTGCACGGCGCTTTCCAGCCTCAGGCCATGCTCCCGAACCTGCGCAAATTCACTGCGCAGCAAAAAATGCACGTCAAACCCGGCCCGCGCCAGCATCAGGCCATAAAAGCCGCCGATGGCACCACTGCCAATAATGCCAATGCGTGGTTTGCGAGGGTCCATGCTGATCTCCTGATAAATGTCGGTGTGCTTTTCTACACCTGTTGAGGCATTTTGCGCACCCAAATAGCAGGACAAGCCTGTTGCACCAGGGAAAAACCCTGCACAGGCGCGTTGCAGCCCATTGTCGCGCCCCCAGTAACGCGCTAAGGTTCGGCTCCCCGCTGCGAACATTCTTGCTGCTGGGCCGCACGGGGATTGCTGGCGGCCGGCACCGTGACCTGACGAGTAACACGATGGCTGATTTACCGATCGACGACCTTAACGTTGCCTCCAACGAGACCTTGATCACTCCCGATCAGCTCAAGAAGGAAATCCCCCTCAGCGCCAAAGCCTTGCAGACCGTTACTGCCGGCCGCGAAGTGGTGCGCAATATCCTCGACGGGAAAGACCATCGCCTGTTCGTAGTGGTCGGCCCGTGCTCGATCCACGATATCAAGGCCGCTCACGAATACGCTGAGCGCCTCAAGGTGCTGGCTGAGGAAGTTTCCGACACGCTGTATCTGGTAATGCGTGTTTACTTCGAGAAGCCGCGCACCACGGTCGGCTGGAAAGGCCTGATCAACGACCCTTATCTGGATGACTCGTTCAAGATCCAGGACGGCCTGCACATCGGCCGCCAACTGCTGCTGGACCTGGCCGAAATGGGCTTGCCAACCGCCACCGAAGCGCTCGACCCGATCTCGCCGCAGTACCTGCAAGACCTGATCAGTTGGTCGGCCATTGGCGCGCGCACCACCGAATCCCAGACCCACCGCGAAATGGCCTCGGGTCTGTCCTCGGCGGTCGGCTTCAAGAACGGCACCGATGGCGGCCTGACCGTGGCCATCAACGCCCTTCAGTCGGTATCCAAGCCGCACCGTTTCCTGGGCATCAACCAGGAAGGCGGCGTATCCATCGTCACTACCAAGGGCAACCCCTACGGCCACGTAGTGCTGCGTGGCGGCAACGGCAAGCCGAACTACGATTCGGTCAGCGTTGCCCTGTGCGAACAGGACCTGGCCAAGGCAAAGATCAAGGCCAACATCATGGTCGACTGCAGCCACGCCAACTCCAACAAGGACCCGGCCTTGCAGCCGCTGGTCATGGAGAACGTCGCCAACCAGATCCTCGAAGGCAACCAGTCGATCATTGGCTTGATGGTCGAAAGCCACCTGAACTGGGGCGCCCAGTCGATCCCGAAGAACCTGGAAGATCTGCAGTACGGCGTATCGGTCACCGACGCCTGCATCGACTGGTCTGCCACAGAGAACACCCTGCGCAGCATGCACGCCAAGCTCAAGGATGTACTGCCCAAGCGCAAGCGCGGCTGAACGTGGCCACAAAATGAAACGCCGGGCTTAGCCCGGCGTTTTCGCATGTGCAGTCAGCAGGTTCAGGCTTTACTCGAATGACGCTGCTTGCGCTCCATGTAGCGTTCGACGTACGAGCAGGAAGGAATCACCGTGTAGCCCATCTGGTCCGCGTACTCCAAGGCCCTTTCGGTCAGTGCTGCAGCGATGCCGCGGCCGCGCAGGGCGTTGGGGACGAAAGTGCGATAGATATCCAGCGTCTGCTTGCCCAGATCCATGTACGTCAGGTAGGCACGATGACCGTCCACGTTGGTCTCGAACTGATGACCGGCCTGGTCATGGTGGATGGTCAGCGCTTCACTCATCACTACTCCTCGCAGGCCTTTTGGGCAGACCTTTACCTTAATCGATGGTGATGTATCCGGCAGAGGAACCAATGCGTGCAGCGCCTATGCCACCTCTTGCCCCTTGGACCGCAGGCCGATTGCAATGGTTCTGCCGGACCGGGCCATCAAATAGTAGGCGCGACACCCCGGATTGCTCAAGGTGGCATCGGTTAAAAGTCACGGCAATGAGCTCGAACCCCTGCACGAACTGACCTGCAAACTCAGCCGGACACTCTTGGGCTTTAGACGTACAACGACCCTTAAAGTCACCGTTAGTTCAACAAAAAAGTTCCCAAACAACAATCGCTTGCGCCGCCTGCACAGCGTGCTCACAAAAAGCCTGAAAATCTCGTCAAGCACCCTTGGGCAACATTTTTTTTACCGTTCTTGCGCTGAGTCAGTTTACTTACTACAAGTAATGGGTACTATGTACGCCGGCCAGTTTCTCTTTCCTGAGAGATGGCTATTTAATAGAAAGTCCTTGAAGGGGAACACGATGAACAACGTTCTGAAATTCTCTGCTCTGGCTCTGGCCGCAGTTCTGGCTACCGGTTGCAGCAGCGTATCCAAAGAAACCGAAGCTCGTCTGACTGCGACTGAAGACGCAGCAGCTCGCGCTCAGGCCCGTGCTGACGAAGCCTACCGTAAGGCTGACGATGCAATGGCAGCCGCTCAGAAGGCTCAGCAGACCGCTGACGAAGCCAATGAGCGCGCTCTGCGTATGCTGGACAAAGCCAGCCGCAAGTAATAGTCCTCACGGATTGTTAAGAAGCCGACCCACTTGTGGGGTCGGCTTTTTTATTGCCGCTACAAAAGCAAACAGCACAAATGAAAAAGCCTGCCCAGGCGTTTGACCTGGGCAGGCTTCAGCCCTATCGCTCAAGGGCTTACTGCAGTTCTGGAGGAATGCTCGACACCATGGGAGCTGCACCCTGGTTATCGACGGGCACGGCAATTTCCACCGGCATGCCATCTTCGGCAGCGACCACGCCGCGGACCATGTCCCAGTTCATGCGCACATTGTTGGCCAGGTCTTCGCGCTTGAGCAGTGCGTTGATGACAGCAGTGTGCTTGTCGACCACCGAAGGGTCGCCGTGATCGTCCAGCGGTGTGTGCGCCTCGAGGTATACCTTGCCACCACTGATTCCGAACTTGTACGGCTCGTTGATGATGCGCACCGGCGTACCGACCGGGACCATCTTCGACAGCTCCAGCACATTATTGTTGAACATGCGGAAGCAACCATGGCTGGTGCGCATGCCAATGCCGAACTTCTTGTTCGAACCGTGAATCAGATAACCCGGCACGCCCAGGGTGAACTTGTACGGCCCCAGCGGGTTGTCTGGCCCGGCCGGCACCACGGTTGGCAGGATGTCACCATCGGCGGCGTGCTCAGCACGGATCGAAGCCGGTGGCGTCCAGGTCGGGTTTGGGGTTTTGGCAATGATCTTGGTGTTGGCGATGGGGGAACCCCAGCCTTCACGACCGATCCCCAGCGGGAAGGTGTACACCACGCTCTGCCCTTTCGGGAAGTAGTACAACCGGTATTCAGCAAGGTTGATGACAACGCCCTCGCGGGGGCCCGGCGGAAGCACGTAGCGGGTCGGCAGGATGATCTCGGTACCGGCGCCCGGCAGCCATGGGTCGACACCCGGGTTGGCGGCGATCATCTCCAGGTAGCCGAGGTCGTTGGCAGTGCCGATGTCGGCAAAGGTGTCCTCATACTTGGCCTTGATCACCTGTACCTGGCCAACGACGTCTTCTCCCGGAGGCGGCAGCGGCAGCTCCAGTGCAACGGCGGGGCCTGCTGCCAGCAGGCCGGCCAGGGTCAGGCAGCGGGTGACGGCGGGAAAGCGCGGCAACATCCGGTAAATCCTTCGAAAGGTGGGTCAAGAGAATCGATTGTACACCCGCACCGTGCCAAGCGGGAGCCACTGGCGGTTTCCATGCGTTTCAGATGATGAAAGGCGCTCGGAGTTTCAGGCCCAGGGCCGTGTCAAAGCTGTGGCCATACCGGACGCATGCCGCGGCGCTGGGCGTCGAGAATCGCCCGGCAGAGGTCGCACAGGCGGCCGTCACGATAGATCGAACGCGGCACGCCGGACCACCGTGGCTGTGCAGGCAGCAAGCCCCCACAAAGGGTACGGTCGACCGGCACACCCAGTTCGAGCTGGCGGGCGACAAGGTGGACGCGGATTTCCTGGCAGGCGAACAGATCGAGCTGCTCATCGGGCTCGATCAGTTGGTAGGCATACAAGGACCAGGCAGGGCGCGGCATTGGGGGCTCTCGAAACGGGGGGCGCAACATTAGCCGAAAGCCGGCCCCGTTTAAAGCGTCACAGCAAGGGTTTTATCGCCGGCCAGGCATTTTCCAGCAACCGCTGCTGGGCACCCTGCGCCGGATGGATGCCATCGGCCTGCATCATCTCCGGCACACCCCCTACGCCCTCGAGGAAAAACGGCACCAGTGCCACCTGTTTCTGCGCTGCCAACTGCTCATAAACCTTGGCGAACGCCGTGGTGTAGCGCACCCCGTAATTGGGCGGCAGGCGCATGCCCAGCAGCACCACTTTGGCCCCGGACTCGCGTGACCGCTCGATCATCGAGGCAAGATTTTGTTGCAATTGCTCTGGAGGCTGCCCGCGCAGCCCGTCGTTGCCGCCCAATTCCAGCACCACCAGGCTGGGCTTGTGCGCTGCAAGCAGCGCCGGCAGCCGCGCCTGGCCCCCTGCACTGGTGTCGCCGCTGATCGACGCATTGACCACCCGATCATCGAAACCTTCGTCCCTGAGCCGGGTCTGCAACAAAGAGACCCACCCCTGGCGGGTATCCAGGCCAAAACCGGCGCTGATACTATCGCCGACAACCAGCAACGTTCCCGCCGCCGCGCTCTGGGCCAGGCAATACAGGGCCAGACCGGCACTCAACCACCACACTCGCATTGGATTCTCCATGGGCCCCAGCATTCTCGTTGCGCAGAACCTTAGCAAAGTGGTCCCCAGTGCGGAAGGTGATCTGACCATCCTGCACGCACTGTCCCTGGACCTCGCCCAAGGCGACAGCCTGGCCATCGTCGGCGCCTCGGGCTCGGGCAAATCCACCCTGCTCGGGCTGCTGGCCGGCCTGGACCGCCCCAGCGCCGGCAAGGTGATACTCGCCGGACAAGACCTGGGCCCACTGGACGAAGACCAACGCGCCAGGGTGCGCGCCGAACATGTCGGCTTTGTGTTCCAGTCGTTTCAGCTGCTCGACAGCCTCAATGCACTGGAAAACGTCATGCTGCCACTGGAACTGGACGGCCGTCGCGATGCTCGCGAACAAGCCCGCACCCTGCTTGAACGGGTCGGCCTGGGCAAGCGCCTGACCCACACGCCACGCCAGTTGTCTGGTGGCGAGCAGCAACGGGTGGCGATCGCCCGCGCCTTCGCCGCCCAACCGGCGGTGCTGTTCGCTGACGAACCTACCGGCAACCTCGACAGCCATACCGGTGAGCGCATCAGCGACCTGCTGTTCGACCTGAACAAGGAGCGCGGCACCACCCTGGTTCTGGTTACCCATGACGAACGCCTGGCCAGCCGCTGCCGGCGCCTGATACGACTCGAAGCAGGCCGCCTGGTGGCGCCGGTGGAGGCCTGATGAAGCACATGCCGCTTTCCCGCCTGTGCGGCCTGGCGCTGCGCCAGTTGTTGCGCGACATCCGCGCCAGCGAAGTGCGCGTGCTGTTCTTCGCCCTGCTGGTGGCTGTTGCCGCCAGCACCGCCATCGGCTATTTCGGTGCCCGCCTCAATGGCGCCATGCAGTTGCGCGCCAGCGAGTTCCTTGGCGCCGACCTGGTATTGCAAGGCAGTGCGCCGGCGCGTCAGGAACAGGTAGACGCCGGCACCGCCCTGGGCCTGCGCCACGCCCGGGTGGTGGAGTTCACCAGCGTGGTCGGTGGTGATGCCGGCATCCAGCTGTCGAGCATCAAGGCCGCCGATGGCGCCTACCCCTTGCGTGGCCAGGTACGCAGTGCACCCGCGCCGTATGCCATGGAAACACCCGGTGGCGGCCCGCCGCCGGGCGAGGTCTGGGTCGAACCGCGCCTGCTGGCTGCCCTTGGCCTGAGCATCGGCGACAGCATCGATGTCGGCATGAAGACCCTGCGCATGAGCCGCGTACTGACCTACGAACCGGACCGTGCCAACAACTTCTATAGCCTCACCCCGCGGGTGATGATGAACCTCGCCGACCTGGAGGCCACAGGGGTCATTCAGCCCGGCAGCCGGGTCAGCTACCGAGAGCTGTGGCGCGGCGATGCACAGGCCCTGGCGCAGTACCGCCAGGGGCTGGAGAAGAACCTGGCGGCGAACCAGCGCCTGCTCGACACCCGCGATGGCAACCGGCAGATCGGGGGTGCCCTGGGCAAGGCCGAACGCTACCTGAACATGGCCAGCCTGGTAGCGGTGCTGCTGGCAGGCGTCGCCGTGGCACTGTCGGCCAGCCGCTATGCGGCGCGGCGCCTGGACGCCAGCGCACTGTTGCGCTGCCTGGGGCTGTCCCGCCACCAAGCGCTGGGCCTGTACTGCCTGCAACTGGCCATGCTCGGCCTGCTGGCCGCGCTGGTCGGTGCCTTGCTCGGCTGGCTGGCGCAACTGGGCCTGTTCCGCCTGTTGCACGGCCTGCTGCCGAGCGTGGTGCCGCCTGGCGGCATCCTCCCGGCATTGGCCGGCATCGCCACCGGGCTGGTCGCACTGGCCGGTTTCGCCCTGCCCCCGCTCGCCGCCCTGGGCAAGGTGCCGCCACTGCGTGTACTGCGCCGCGACCTGCTGCCCGTGCCACCCAGCAGCTGGCTGGTCTACGGCGCCGCCCTGTTCACCCTGGGCCTGATCATGTGGCGCCTGAGCCTCGACCTGCTGCTGACCTTCGCCCTGCTAGGCGGCGGGTTGCTTGCCGCGCTGGCACTGGGCGGCCTGCTGCTGCTTGGGCTACGTAGCCTGCGGCAACTGCTGGCAGGCGCCCCGCTGCCCTGGCGCCTGGGCTTGGGCCAGTTGCTGCGCCACCCCATGGCTGCCGCGGGCCAGGCACTGGCGTTTGGCCTGATCCTGCTGGCCATGGCCCTGGTCGCTTTGCTGCGCGCCGAGCTGCTCGACACCTGGCAGGCACAACTGCCCAAGGACGCACCCAACCATTTCGCCCTGAACATCCTGCCCGACGACCGTGAGCCTTTTGCCCAGCGCCTGCACGAGGTGAACGCAGCCTCCGCACCGCTGTACCCGGTGACGCCTGGCCGGCTGATCCAGATCAACGAGCAACCCGTGCAACAGATCGTCAGCAAGGATTCCGCCGGCGAGCGCGCCGTTCAGCGCGACCTCAGCTTGACCTGGGCCGCCGACCTGCCCGCAGGCAATGCCTTGACCGCCGGCAACTGGTGGCGGGCGCTACCGGCTGGTGATGAAATCCCCGGCGTTTCGGTCGAGGCGGAACTTGCCGCCAGCCTGAAGGTGCAACTGGGCGACCTGCTCACCTTCGACATTGGCGGCGAACAACGCCAGGCGCGAGTGAGCAGCTTGCGCAGCGTGCACTGGGACAGCTTCCAGCCGAACTTCTACATGATTTTCCAGCCCGGCACCCTGCAGGGGCTGCCGACCACCTACCTGACCAGCTTCTACCTCGCGCCGGGTCATGACCTGGATGTGGTGGCCCTGTCGCGGGCGTTCCCGGCGGTGACCATCCTGCAAGTCGATGCCTTGCTGGAGCAGCTGCGCAGCATCCTCGCCCAGGTTACCCTGGCGGTGGAATATGTATTGCTGTTCGTCCTGGCAGCGGGGTTGGCCGTGCTGTTCGCAGGCTTGCAGGCAACGCTGGATGAACGCATTCGCCAAGGCGCATTGCTGCGCGCGCTGGGCGCTGCTCGACCGTTGCTGGTGAAAGCGCGGCGTATCGAGTTCGGGCTGCTGGGTGCGGCCAGTGGCGCCCTGGCAGCGCTAGGCTGTGAGTTGATTACCCTGGTGCTTTACCGCTATGCGTTCGACCTGCAGTGGGGCCCGCATCCGTGGCTGCTGATACTGCCGCTAGCGGGCGCGCTACTGGTAGGCGGGGCTGGTGTGCTGGGGACTCGGCGGGCGCTTAATGCCAGCCCGTTGGCGGTGCTGCGAGAGGGATAGCCTTAAGCTGCAAGCTGCAAGCATGAGCAGATACGCCTCGGCTTGCAGCTGAACGCTTACTGCTCGTAACTTATGCTGCTTACATACCAGGTCGCTTCGCCAGTAGGTGTATGCACCAGCACCTCATCACCCTCCTCTTTCTTGAGCAGGGCCCGCGCCATGGGCGAATCGATCGAGATATAGTCATTGCGTCCATAGATCTCGTCGTACCCGACGATGCGAAACTTCAGGGCTTCGCCGTCATCGTTTTCGATCTCCACCCAGGCACCGAAGAAGACCTTGCCCTCCTGCTGCGGCGAATAGGCAACCACCTTGACGTCTTCGAGGCGCTTGCGCAGGTATCGGACCCGACGGTCGATCTCACGCAGCAACTTCTTGTTGTACTGGTATTAGGGCCCCAGGTACGAACATACTATTTCAAGTGTTTAGTCTTGCTTAGCTCACGGGTCGTAGACACGCCGATGCCTAGACCAACACGGGTCACCAGTGGAAAAGATTGAGAGACGTGGTCGCGCTCCCACTGCTGGTGAATTCTGAGCTTTCTGTCAGGGTGGAAGGCCAATGCCTGCCGCCAATCCAAACCAGTCGCGGCTTGGCTTTGAGCCAAACTAGCAATGCCCCAACCATGGCAGAAGTCCCCATATCTCGCTGGAATTGATGCAGAATTCTGGAACGCCGGCAGGCGTTAGCTGTGCTACACGAAGGCTTGTCTTGGCCGGAAGCAGCCAATCGCTACTGACTACTTTCGACCAAAAGCTTTCGCTAGCTACGGGGCTCAATCGACTAGACGCAGTCACCCGCGCCGCAATTAGAGTCGATATGGCACCGTCTGTTCTCGCCGCCGCTGTGCACTGAACGCTGAGACGGCGGCAAATCAGACAAAGAACACGCCGCTCTGCAGGCTTTCTTCATAAGCGTCATGCGGGTAGTTCCGGTGAAGCAGGCGAACCTGCCAGAGATAGAACGATCGAGCAACCTGTCCTTTGGCGGCCGGAAACTCACGATAGGTCGTTCCGCGCGACACCAAGGCTGCACCGCAGGCTCCACTCAGCGCTCCAGGTCGAACAGGACCCCAGCCCGCATTCCAGTGAACGTAGTCAGCCATCACTTGTTCATTCTTGAGGAATTCAAGCAAGCTGCTCACTTGACGCATCTCGGCTTGAACAGCCCCATGGAGTGTCGGCACGAAGAATCTAGATGGATAGAAGTTCAGTTGCAGATATCCCATGCGATCTAGATCAATCCGCCCGGCCAGAGGTAACGACGATGACGGATCGTCCAGCAACTGATCAACAGGCCCCAACCAGGTCTTCCTGTCGAGCGGCTTCGTGGGCAAGCTCGGTACCACCGGCATGTCGCGCCAGAAGTAATCAAGATGGACAGCCAGATCTGAGTCCGCCACCTCACTAGCTCCGGCCTGCATCCAGCGCACCAATGACACTTCTACGCAGCGCTCCATCGTCATCTCGACGGGAGCGCTCAACGCAATCAGCTCATCGCCGGGGCGCTCGGCCGCGACGCGATCGACGATACTTCGCAGACTTCCTTCGATCACTTTGGTGGATCCGCTGAAGTCCGCCTGTACTGGCACCCATGCTGGACGCGACGGCCTTAGTGCAGCCAGCGTTGGATTAATGGGCAACGCAATAAGCGAGTGATGACGCACAACGGCAGACGGCAACCCCCACAACCGTTCCGCTACCGCCAAGGTGCGTAGATAGGCTGAGATTGCCCGAAGGGCGGCGCGGGAGGAGTAAGGACCAACGAAACCGTCGCCCAGCGCCCGAGCAAAATGCCAAAGGTCTGCCTGCAGGGGAGAGATAGGATAGGTCGCCTGGTTTTGAGCCCACTCGAACGCCATCTGCCGAATTAGTGGGAGTTTGGTCCGATACTCAAGCCTAGCCAGTGTGTTCCGGAAGATACCGGCCAAATCCACACCCTGCACACCCTCGAAATCAACTGGAGTTTCGGAGCCCTTCGGCGCCTCTTTGAGGTCGATATCGAGTGTCTGCGCCTCGAAACCGAGCGTCTCGATAAATAAATTGGACAGAAGTGACGGCTTCGGCGTGTGCGCTGGTAGCTCGACATTCGGAGCGTAGCCATTTGCGCCTGCAGCCGTCCAAAAGATGCACAGCACCTCCACGACCTCTGCCTCAAGTTTGCGCGAATGCAGGAATTTCAGTAGCGCGGCCTCGGTCTCAGCCGTAGTCGCAGGGTCGCCCAGCCTGGTCGCGAGCTCCTGGATGCTCCACCACCTTACGGCCGGTATGGGCCATCCGAGACGAGCAATGAGTAATCGAAGCTCATCCACCTCCCCCGGCGCGCCTGCCGCAGCCAGTTCGGCCCCCCAGCGCGGAATATTCAGCGGGAGGGTCCGGGTGTCTTCGAGCACACAGTCGACCATGACTTGGGCGAACGCGACTGCCTCATCAATGCGGCCCTGCTTCACGTAGAAGTAGACCATGGCCTCGCCCGGCGCAAAACGCGGTCGCTCCGGTTCACCGAACATGGCATATGCTGTATCGATCACGAACTCGTCACACCGACGGGGGTAGTGCTTGGCCACAAGGTCCAGTCGGGCGAACGTTTTCTCCTCGCGCTCCATGTATCCAATCCAGCCGCCGCTGTTGATCTGCGCGCTAACGAGGTACTTCCAGGCTGCATTCAGCCCGCTTAGCTTGCGCCGGGTATGGAAGGCGTGTCCGGAGAGGTCAAGCAGGCCACTTCCTCGACCTTGGCCGGACAAGAGCGAGTCATCGAGCGCTTCGAGTAACCGCTTCCCCTGGCCTTTAGCCTCCCAGTGCCTGTACCAAGCCACGAGTGCCGCATCCTTATCGAAGGACCCGACCGATAACTTTTCAAGCAAAGCCTTTAGCTGTTCAGGCTCAAACGCCGAGACATCACCATCGAAGGGCTTGCGATCCATGCTCGAACCCGCATGCTCCTCGCGACACAGCACGCCGACATCCCACCCTGCATGAGCATTGACTACCTGTAATCGCTCTGCGGCACCAGTGACTCCCTTCTCGACAAGACGATGCAGCACATCGCGAATCTCCGGGTGCAGGCCAGTGCGCATCAGCGCATCAAGCGGCCATCCAGCTTTCACACCCTGCTTTATATAGGCACCCAGACAGTTTTCAGCTTCAAACCATTCTCCAGCATTTACATGTTCTTCGTACTTAGCCACTAGCGCGGCCGGCGCTAGCTTGGCCAGCAGCGCGTCAGCTTTGGTAAGCACATGCCGGGTGCCACTGCCATCGGTATAGTCCAGCACCGAGTGGACTTGGGAGGAGATTTGGGCCAACAGACTACGCGCCTCATTCGGTGAGACTTCAACCAGGAATCCAATCGCGTCGAGGGTGTTATTCAGCGTAGGATCCTTGCGATGCGAAAAGCCCGATGCCAGCTCCCAGGTCTGCCGGCATAATTTGCGCGCTGGCTCGACCAAACCGTGGGCGACCGCGATTCCACACAACTGCAGTGGCTTCTGCAAATGCACGCTGGTCTCCTGGCGGACCTCCGCGTCGAACAGTTCGTGTTGCGATCGCACGAAGGTCAATGCGGCCTCATCTGACATCTTCGTTAGGAGCCCTGCGACGTATTGCTCACAGAAGGATGCGGCGTCAAACCATTTGAAAGTACCCGCCGCGGTCACCGTCACTTCCGACAGCTCAGCCTCTACTGGGTGACCCAATAGGATGCTGCCTATGTGAACATCGCAAGCCACGCGATGCAAAGATGCCCGGAAATCGTCGGCCGCCGATTGCCAGTCATGGCTTTGTCGGAAATGTCGGAATTCCACGGAGTCCATGAGTTCGTAAAGCTCATGGAAGCCCACGAACTCTCCACGCCACCAATGAAGAGCCACTTGAGCGGCGACGCCCGAGAGCCCGTTCAAGAAGGTCGTGACGTTCTCTCGGTCGGCATAGACAGGCGCGCGCGCCAAACTGAACTGGGTCTGCCCATCCGCGGCCATGCACAAAGCCAAATGCACAGTGCTGAAGAACCAGTGGTGCACCAGCCTAGCAAGGTCCAGCTTCCGCTCGCGGTAGTCGAGCCCCAGCCAATCGATTGGGATCGCTGCGCTTAAGGTCGTCGCGGTCCGCGTGTGAGCCGCCTTCATGGCAGCAACGAACGATGTTGTGGCAAGTGTGTTGAAGTCGGGGCGCTCAACGATGCTTACATTGACCTGAGCTGCGGCCCGGAGGCAGGCATCGCTGACCACGCACTTGCTCCGGCCGTCGCCCATCGAAGCAGCGAGCGACATGAGCTCGTCCACTAACCCATCCCTAGCCATCAACCGTACGAGCGGCAACCACGCCTCTGGGTGTACTCGTGTCACGAGCTGCTCGAGTTCCTCCTGTGTCGCCCCGACCGCGCCTAAGCGCGCAAATGCATCCGCCAAGAATCTGAAAGCATCCAAGCCGTTGCCCGTGGCGTATTCATTCGAGAAGCGACTCGCCCCACGAAAGCGCCGTAAGCTTTCTTCGCCACAGACCTGAGCCACGATATGGTCACCGCGTGCTCGCAGCGCCAGCCCCAGTGCCGCCACAAGTTTGATATCTGTCTCGTGCCTAGAAGCAATAGCCTCGCGAAGCACCCCTTCGTCCGGCGCCAGTGCCCACGTGTAAGAAACCAACCGGGCCATGTCTTCATCCTGCATCTGATACTGGCTGCCCTCAACCATGCGGGCCCTCAAGTGCTGGAGTCGATATGCCTGCCCTAACTCAGCCCGGTTTAGCGCCGCAACCAAGGCGTCAGTGATTAGCGTGTCAAACAGAGATTGCGGATAGCCCTCTTCCAGCCGCAGTAGCACCCAGTCTCGCGTCAGGCCCGCGATCAGCTGGCTTGGATCACCGAGCTGCGCCTGCACCGTCCAAAGCCAGTTGACCCGCAATGCCTTGGGCGCAGATATATCCAGCCAACGCGCGACCTCCGGCCGCAACTCCACAATGCGATCGACGTAACCATCGGTTGACCGCACGTACACGGCCAGACTCTCATGGAAAACCTTCAGACCCGCAGCCGACGAATGAAGCAAATGCTCCACCTTTTGGATCTCGGGCACAGCCAGCTTCATTGCGGTCGCGATCTCGCCGAACGCAGCCCGCGGCCAGAAGAACGGGAAGGCGCACATCAGTCGCAGCGCATCTTTCAGGCTGGGTGATAGTCGCTCCCAAAGTGACCCGTAGTAAAACTTCACGTCCTGACTCAGGTCTCCCGCGAGCTGCTCGACGTCCCACCGTGTGGCCTTGCCACCAGCAAGCACCAAGGCGGAAGTCGCGTAGATGATGTGCAGTGGGTGGCCGTTGGTTCTAATGCGAAGAGCGGCCGCGGCCCTCTGCAGCTCCTCTTCTGCAACAGAATAGTGCGCAGCAGTACCCTCACTCGCCTCAACAACCTCGAATCCATCTATTTCTGCTGGCTCGAAACCCATGATCAGTCGACCGGCCTGCACTGCCTGCCACAGGTAGGAAAGGACAGCGTCGCTGGACATGACGGGAAGCGTCTTCCAGCTTGCTTTTGGAGCCACAATAAGTAGGTCTGCCGGCAGTTGAGCATCGTCCACCGACTGAGTGCCAACGAGCAGCACAAGATTCTCGGGGCATGGCACCAACTGCGCAAACAGGTCATCAAGGGGCTGTTTGTCCTCGGCGTTAATGCGCCAAACGTGGTCTAGGCCGTCCAAGATCAGAACGAAGGGCTTTTCGAGAGCCTTATAGTGCGCAGCGGTGGACTCCAAAAGCGCGCGTAGACCAGCCGGACGGGGAGCATCAGGATGAAATCGTTCGATCTGGGATCGGATAGACTCCTCCACGATGTAGCTGTGAATGCGATCCCGCCCACGCTCCGTTGTCGATAGAAAATAGTGGTGGCGGACCGTTGGAACGTCCTTATCTGCGAGGGTGTCGCATAGGGCGCTGAGGTATGTGCTTTTGCCGCGACCAGGCGGACCAGTCAGAACGATCGCCTTGCCTGCTGAATGCAGTGTGTCGTCAACGAAAGCGGCGTGGAAGTCTGCGTCGGGAACCTCATAGCCCCTGGGAACCGCGAAGTCCTCCGGCAGTGGTGCCGGCGGCGTTGCCTGGAGAATAGCGTAAAGGTCCGGCAATGTGATCCAACCGGCCGGTGGCGGAGAATTTTTCTGCACGGCCCAGTTCAGGGCGACATTCTTGAGAACGGCGATACCCTCGGCCGTACCATGCGCGCGCAACCGCGAGTCAATCTCATGTTCAAGGGTCTTGTAGCCCTTGTCGCTGTGGATGATCAGCAGCCGGCCGAAAAACTCCTCGCAGCTTTTCTCGCCCCCTAATTCAGTAATGAGCGCTGTGCGTCTCTGTTTAGCAACCTTGGAAAAATCAATCTTCCCCTCGGCGAGACAAGCTTCGATCTCGGCATCCGGCCGCCGGTTGGTTAGCAGCGAGAGCTCACCGATGCGTGAAGGATCTAGCGACGTGTACGCGTCAAACCACTTCCTCAACATCGACCGGGATCGCTCCGTCTTGCCGGATTTCTCAAGCAGCCAATCCCAGGACAGCGCATATGCATCAGGGTTTGGCGTGAACTTGACCTGCATGAGATCTTGGAGTCCATCCGTACGCTCGATCACGATGTCGTCCAAAGCTGACGGCGCATCCGCCCCGACGTCACACTCGAACTTGATCTTTATGTAGCGGTTCGGTGCATCCAGCCAATCGCACAACACCCGCAGCCCTTGCCGGTTCTGATAGATGTAGCCAGAGGCTGGGATTGCTGTTTTCTTGATGTTCTCAGTCATCGTCCGCGGTCCTTTGCGCCGCGAAATCCGCGATGCGATTGAAAGCAATGAGAATTATTGGTCACGACAGAAGCGCTTGTCTTGCGAAGCGCGCATCGCTCCCCGACGAACAATTTCTCAACTGTAGGTGCAGCTCATTCCTGACTCACATTTGTTCAGCTCCACAACCCACCACCAGCCCAATTGGCCGGAGTTCACGCGGCGAACGATAGTTTCGCTGCAAACCTAGGACCGCAAGGGGGCGTTAACAGCCGCTCGTGACAGGCCGCTATCGACCCATTGCGGACATTCAACAGAGGCTACAATACAGAAGCAGTCGTCCATATTGGCCCACTGAGCCCTGCTCGGCTGTCCGCCATACGCAGGAGTTTTCGCTATTCGAGCTAACCATGGTGGTGTGGTGCGAGCGGAGCTGGATGCATTTTCTTCCTGGCTGATAGCACCACTTCACAAGAACTATTGAGAACCATCAAAGCACGCCTGGCTCTCTAAGGGTACGCAAGCGTGAATCCGTTGCTTATCGATCCCAACCCAACGCTCACCATCACCCATCAGGAAGGCGCCGGCTGGAGAA